>JAGHYP010000016.1 GCA_017743585.1 Chloroflexota bacterium | reverse complement strand
GCAGCCTGAGGTCAGCATCGCCGAGCAAATCGAAGAATTCTTGCAGGCGCGTCTGCTGGCTTCGCCGCAATTCTCCACGCGCAGCATTCATGTACGGCCGACGCCCGATCACGGCGTGCGTATCGAAGTGGACGGTCGCTTCTATGATACTGTTGCCGAAGTGATCGATCCCGACGTGCGCGAGTTCCTGATGACGATCATGCGCGAGTGGGAGGCGCGCCACTAGCCCGGCGCGACCCAAGTATCCTTCATTTGCGCGCAAGGTCAGCTTGCGCTCTGATTGGCGCATCGCGATGACGGCGCCGCTGCGCTAACCTTCGCGGCTGGGACGATCATCGTCCATCAGCTCCGCTTCGACGGCGTCGCGCGCGTCATCGCGATCGGGCGCGGACAGGCTGACTTCAGGCGACGGCAGCGCGATTCCGCCGAAGCCTTGCTCAAGGGCAGGATGATTGATCATGTTGATCTTGCCCTCGATGAAAGCGCCCTCTTCGGTCACCAAAAAGTTGGTGGTGATATCGCCCCAGACTCGTCCTGTGCGCGCGAGATGTACCTTGTAGCCGCTGACATCGCCGCGCACAGCGCCTGCGATGCGAATTTCGCTCTTGGCTTGCACGTTGGCGTGGACGCGCGCCGTCTCACCGATGAGTAGATTGCCGTCTACCTGTACGTCGCCTTCAAACTGCCCATCAATCCGCACGTTGGCGCGGCTCTTGATCTCGCCCTTGAAGGCTGTGTTAGCACCTAGCACGGTCTCGAAGCCGACGGTCGGGCGCGTTGGTGGTGTCACGGCAGGCGGCGGCGCTGGCGGCGGATTAGGCGGCGTTGGCGCGCCGCTCGGTTGCGGTGTTGATGGCTTACGTCCTCCGAACATCACATAGCTCTCCCACACAACGCGATCTGTTCTAGCTGTCTCAGCTATACGGCGTGCATCGCTCTCGTCGCACTCACGAACAATCGGCGAGGAGGCGGTACGCGCCGGTTGCCTCAGAGAGTATAGCGCGCCGCTATTTGATTATCCAATCTTCTCGCAGATCGCACCTTGACAACTCAAGAGGCGCTTGATAGGATTTTCGGTGTGTTCCGGAGTAGCTCAATGGCAGAGCGGGCGGCTGTTAACCGCTAGGTTGTAGGTTCGAGTCCTACCTCCGGAGCTACTTCCTTCTGAGTTCCTCTGCTTTGAGGAGCTGTTGTGCGCAAATTTTTGAAGGCTCTGCGCAGAGCCTTTCCTCCCTCTCTGGTAGTCCTGCTGATTTCAAGCAAATTCGTCCTTATTTTCCTCGACCGGCCGTTAATTAGGGAGATGGTATAGCCTATCTGGCGTGGATAGACACTCTGATACTAGATAGGGATTTAGAGCTTCAGAATCAGGTTGATAAGCTAAGCTCGATCAACACTTACCAGATAGGTTGGAATCACAAGCTCCGGCGTTTTGGGATAGCATTTCCCTTTGGCATCGCTTTCCTCCAAGCGCCGTTCTATCTCGCAGGGCATTGGTTTTCTCAGAACAACTGGCTCAGCTATAACCAAAATTATTTCCGCCAGATGCAAGGTGTTAGCCTCCCATACAGCTTGTGGCTGATGCTAGGCGCGAATTTGATGGCGCTAGAGACTATCAGCGCAATGTATTGGATCGGACGGCGCTGGCTGGATGAATGGCTAGCAGCCCTAGTGTCTTTCAGCGTTTTCGTAGGGACGCCCCTACTTTACCATAGCACCGTTGATATCTTGAATTCACATAGCGGTGCTAGCTTCACAATGGCTATCTTCATGTGGCTTCTCGTGGTGCAGCTAGATGCATTCCGAGAAGGCAGCTCCTCGCACAAGCCCAAAGCGTGGATGTGGGCGCTCATGGGCGTAATGGCAGGCTTGACAGTCCTCACAAGATGGCAGCTTGCGGTTTCCGTTGCAGCTGCTTGGCTGATTCTGGCACACAAGCGTCAGTGGCAAGGCTTCTGGCTCAGCGGAGTCACAGCGGCTATAACTTTGCTCCCTCTGCCGCTGATTTGGAATCAAATGTTCGGCGCGCCTTTCGTGATACCCTTTAACGAATTAGAGGGTCGTCAGTTTTGGCAAGCCGAGAATCGCTTTCTTCTCGTGCTCAGCATCCTCTTGCAGCACTCGCCGATTGTATGCTTGTTTTTCGTAGGATTGCTGCTCCTGTATAGACATGACAAAGCATGGGCTGCGTTGCTGTTCGTTATGTTCGCTTCCCAGCTGATCGTGAATGGGGCAGCCCTTGACTGGCACGCTGGCGACAGCTACGGCATGCGTCGCATGAGCGAACTCATCGTCATTTACGGGCTGGGCGCGGTCATTTTTACGAGCTGGATACAGCGCAAGCTTAAGCGTGCAGGTCGACTAGCTGTAATAACACTCTATGTCATATTCATCTGCTACACGTCTGTCTACTTCGGATCGTTCCTTGTGTGGATGTGGACCAACCCAGAAGGCTTTTTCATCGTGGAGCCTTGGCGGATGATTCAATACTGGCTGGAGCACCCGCAGGGAATGCAAGTTATACGCGAGGTCATCGCCTTGCATGTCGGCCCTTGGGCTTGGCACATGCCCGGCCCTTAGTGAAGCTGCCGGCTAGCGACGAGGCTTGAGGTGAACTGTGGACACTTGTGAGAAACTGAACGTGAGCAACTTTGAGGCGTTCCTCAAGCTGCCTGAGAACGCCGATAAGCGTTTCGAACTACACAATGGAGCGATCTGCGAAATGTCGCCATCCAGTGAGCTGCCGACGCTGCTCGCCAGCGAGCTGATCAGCTATTTGCGTCCATTTGTCCGCGAGCGTGGCCTAGGCTTCGTCACTGCACCCGACGGCGGCTTCGCGCTGACGCCGCACGACGTGCTCTCGCCAGACGTGGCGTTCATCCGCGCCGAGCGCCTGAGCGGCATACGGCGGCGCGGCTTCTTCCAAATCCCACCCGACTTGGCAATCGAAGTGGTCTCGCCCTCCGACTCGATCCCCGCCCTGCAGCGCAAGGCAGCGCGCTATCTGGCGCTCGGCGTGCGTGAAGTGTGGATCATCTATCCTGACGACCAGACAGCGGATATCTACCGCGCGGGCAGTGCGCCGGATCGGCTTGAGGTGCAGCAGATCGCCTCAGATGGCGCGCTGGAGAGCGACCTGTTGCCTGGCTTCCGCCTGCCGTTGTCACAACTTTTCGCGCTCGGCACGCCAATCCTCGACGATCGCCCTGAGGATGAGCCAAGCGAGCGCTGAGGTGCGTGATGAGCGTCCGTGAGAAACTGAGCGTGAGCGACTTTGAGGCGTTCCTCAAGCTGCCTGAGAACGCCGATAGGCGCTTTGAGCTACATAACGGAGCGATCCGCGAAATGTCGCCATCCAGCGAGCTGCCGACCGTCATTGCCATGCGCCTTGCGATTCTGCTTGGCAGTCACGTCTACGCGGCGCGGCTAGGCGTGCTGACAGGCGCTGACGCCGGCTTTGCGCTGACGCCGCGCGATGTGCTCTCGCCAGACGTGGCGTTCATCCGCGCCGAGCGCCTGAGCGGCATACGGCGGCGCGGCTTCTTCCAAATCCCACCCGACTTGGCAATCGAAGTGGTCTCGCCCTCCGACTCGATCCCCGCCCTGCAGCGCAAGGCAGCGCGCTATCTGGCGCTCGGCGTGCGTGAAGTGTGGATCATCTATCCTGACGACCAGACAGCGGATATCTACCGCGCGGGCAGTGCGCCGGATCGGCTTGAGGTGCAGCAGATCGCCTCAGATGGCGCGCTGGAGAGCGACCTGTTGCCTGGCTTCCGCCTGCCGTTGTCACAACTTTTCGCGCTCGGCACGCCAATCCTCGATGATCGCCCTGAAGACGCGCAAGCTGAGTGAGCCGCAAGCGAATCTCTCATGCGCTGGATCGAAGTGACGCTTGAGACAGATGGCGAGGCGGCTGAAGCGGTCGCCGAAGTGTTGCGCCGCTACGGGCATCAAGGCGTCGCAATTGAGCAGGTCGGCTTTCACATGCAAACGTGGGAAGATGAAGTGCCGCCGCCTGAGCGCCTCGCTGTGCGCGCCTATTTCCCTGAAGATGAGCGCGCCGAGTCGGTCAAGGCGCAACTTGAAGCGGCACTCTATCAGCTCCATCGTCTTTATCAGGCCGTGCCGACCGCGCCGCGCTACCGCGTGATTGATGAGCAGGATTGGGCAGAAGCGTGGAAGGCAAATTATCATCCTGTGCGCATAGGCAAGCGCATTCTGGTGCGTCCGCTGTGGATAGACGTTGAGGGCGCGCCTGACGAGGTAGTGATCGCCCTTGATCCAGGCATGGCGTTTGGCACAGGCACGCATCCAAGCACGCAATTGATGCTGGAGGCGACCGAGGCGCTGATGCCCGCCCTGCGAGGCGCGCACGTCCTCGATCTCGGCTGCGGATCGGGCATTTTGGCAATTGGCGCGGCGAAGCTGGGCGCCGGCAGCGTCCGCGCCCTAGATACCGATCCAATGGCAGTCCGCATCACGCTGGAGAACGCAGCGGCGAACGGCGTCGCGCATCAGATTAGCGCTGAGGTCGGCAGTTTAGAGCAACTGTTAGCGAACGGCGAGCGCTTCGACTTAGCGCTGGTGAACATCCTCGCCAAAGTGATTGTCGCCATGTGCGATCAACGGCTGGGCGAGGTGATCAAGCCGAACGGCATCGGCGTCTTCGGCGGCATTATCCGAGAGCAAGTCGAGGAAGTGGAAGCGGCGCTTGTGCGCACGGGCTTGACGCCATACAAGCGCCGCACCTCAGGCGATTGGGTCGCAATCGAGGCGCGGCGCGCCGTGTGAATCACCGCCGAATCTTGAACTCACACGAGTATGGGTAGTTGTAGCCGAGCTCAACGCGGAAGTCGTAAAGCGCGTTTGGATCGGGGCGGCTGATCACGCCGCGATCTGAGACGCGCAAGGCGCGCTTCAGGATAGCTAGGCTATTCGGCTTGGCGCCGCCAGTGTGGTCGTAGATGATGGTGAAATTGCGACGCTGCGCTGTCTTCGTGCCGAGCATCGTGACCGCGAAGCCTTCGCGCATCAGGCGCTCGGCGGCAACCTGCTGGAACTCTAGCAGCGATGAGACGGCCGAGATGGCGACTGTGGGCATCTCACCATGGAGCCGATTGCGCGTCGGCGGCGTGTACAAGTCCTGCACGGCGCGCGCCATCGCCTCTGGGATCGGCAGCCATGTGAACATGCCTCTATCGCTGGTGTGCCACTGCGTGAAGTGTTGCTTGTGGACCAAGTTGATGTGCTGGACGCGATTTAGATTAAGGCTGAGCGCCAGCGGCACTAAGCTGAGCAGGTCGGCAGCAGTCATATCGGTGTCAACGATGCGCAACAGGCGCGGCACAAGGTCGGTAGCTCGCGCGAACAAGTTCGCGGCGCGCGCTTGCTGCCAGATGGCAGTCAAGATTTCCATCTGTCTCCTGCCGCGATCCATATCTGAGCTGCTGCCGCGCGCGCGCGCATACCAAAGCGCCGTTTCTGAGTCCATGCGATGCATGCCGATATCCACGCGAAAGACTTGATAGCTCTCAGGATTGTGCGGATCGAGATCAGGGCTGATCAAGCGGTTGCCTTCGATGGCACAATCCACACCGATGCGCAGGCCGCCTAGCGCGTCAATGATCTCGCGAAACTCAGTGAAGCCGATCCGCACGTAGAAGTCCACCTTGATGCCGAAGTTGTACAGCAGCGTCTCGCGCAGCAGCTGGATGTAATTCTCAGAGCCGTAACGCTTGACGCCGAGCGCAGCGACCGTGTTCAGCTTGTGCATCGTGTCATTTGGCACGTAGACGTACATATCGCGCGGCAGGTACATCAGGCTGACTGTTCCATGCGTGCGATTGATGACGACCACGATGATGGCATCCGTGCGGCCGACCAAGCGACGCTGCGCGGTATCGCTGCCCAGCACAAGGATCGTCAACACATCGTCGTTCACAATAGGCGTCGGCGCGGCGGGCGGAATTGCAGTTGGCGGCGGCTTGAGCGGCGTGGCATACGTGCCGAAGATAACAGGCGTTGGCTGATTGGCGCCTTGTGCGCTCAGCGGCGCGATTGAGAGGCTCAGCGGCAAAAAGGCCATGGCGCAGAGCGCAGCCGATAGCCATAGCAAAGGCACAATGCGTCGCATGGGGCAAAGTCCTTCGCAAAAGATTAAAGACTCAAGCCTAGAGTATACCGCAGCGCACTACCGACACGCTCAGAGCGCAGCCTGAGAATAGGCGAAGCGCCTAGCCGCGCAAGATTGGGTTGTGTGTTTGGCAGCTAGGCGTTACACTTGTGACGGCATTAGGCGCTTCACACACGCAAGCGAACGCGCCGCCTGCCTTCTGCTCTCAGGAGAGATTGTCCCGTGACCAATGTACCAACGCCTGCTAGGGGCATTCGCATTCCGCAATATGCTGTCGTCCTTGCAGTGATGCTGTTCTCGCTCGGCGCGCTGCTCGCGCTCTCGCAAGGCATTGACGAGCGCGCTTTCGTGCGCGCTGAGTTCACAGCTACCCCCTCGCCAACTGTCGATCCGTTCGCAGACCTGACCTTCGCCACATGGCGAAGCGATGGCGATTTGATCAGCATGGAGCTGCCTGCCAGCTGGACAGCGCAACCTTCGGCGGATAGCCCCGTTGGCTATACTTTCACTGCGCCAAAAGTCAGCAACACTGGCATTGGATTGTTGGTCCTGCCGATCGCTGAGCTGGGCATTCCGAACTTGCCGCCAGACGCCTCGCCTGAGGCGATCTTGAAAGCAGCTATCCCTGCTGAGGCCGAGCGCGTGCGCCCTGTTGAGGCGGGCAATCTGAAAGGCGCAGGACTCAAGCAGTCTGAGGCGGACGTAGACCAGCGCACAGGACAATTGATCGGCACTGATCGCGAGCTATGGCTGCTCTCAATTGACGCGAAGCACGTCATGCTTCTGCAGGCGTTAGCGCCTACGCATCAATGGTCGAAGATGGAGGAGGTATTCATGCGCGCGATGAGCAGCCTGAACGTCAACACGGAGGCTGTGCTGGCGCGCCTTGCCACAGCTAAGCCGACCGCTGAGGCTACGGCTGAGGCGACTGCGCCATCGGAAAGCGTGGCGACCGCCGAGCCAACCGCCGAGGCGACTGCTGAAGCGACAGCACCGCCAACCGCGACGCCTGAGCCAGCCGATCTGCCAACGCCGACGGGCCCGCCATTGCCTACGCCTGCCAAATAAGTGCGCAAGGCGCTAGATACATTTGAGGATTCAAGCGAGCAATCTCTGAACTCTTTCAGGGACTGCTTGACTCGTGCTTGACAGCGCTATCGTTGCTGAATATAATATGGCGGCTACTATGTAGGCAATCAGCAAAAGGTCAGACGCCAGTGGCAAGCACGTGGGAACATCTTCTCATGGTGAGCTGCATGGCGTGCTCTTGCCTTTGCGTTCCAAATAGCGACTCCGCGAGACCTCTGAACAGCGCGTAAACTGTTCGGCGGTCTTTATTTGCTGAAAGCTCGCAAGCCATCTCTAGTCATCGTCGGTTTGTGTCCGCTCGCGCAGAGGAGGAAAGAGCCTTGGATAGGTCAGAGAGAGCGGAGAAGTCTGAAAAGCTGGAGGCGAGGGATCTCGTCGCGCTGCGCATCAGTCTGGCTTCTCCTGAGCAGATTAAGTCGTGGTCGCATGGCGAAGTTCTCAAGCCAGAGACCATCAACTACCGCCGTCTGCGCCCTGAAAAAGACGGGCTATTCTGCGAGGCAATCTTTGGACCGACCAAGGATTGGCAGTGCTATTGCGGCAAATACAAGAACAGTCGGCATAAAGGCGTCATCTGCGATAAGTGCGGCGTGGAAGTGACGCGCGCCTCTGTGCGCCGCGAGCGCATGGGACATATCACTCTAGCGGCGCCTGTGGCGCATATCTGGTATACGCGGCGCGTGCCGAGCTATATGGGCATCCTGCTCGATGTCAGCCGCCGCAACCTCGAGCGCGTTCTCTACTTTGCGCAGTACGTCATCACGCACGTGGATGAAAAGGCGCGGGCTGATGCGTTACGCCGCATTGATGAAGAGCTCGCTCGTCAAGAGAGCGAGATGGGCAGCGAGCTGGATGCACAAATTGAGCGCATCAAGGAGTCGCGCGACCTCGACTTGAGCCAACTTCAGGCGCAAATTGACGAAATCAACGAGCGCTACAACGAAGAGCGCGACCGCCTGACCGACGAAGTGATGCGCGAGGCGCAAAGTCTGCAGCGCCGCATTGAAGCCTTGCGCGGTCAGGTGCTGACTGAGCCATTGCTGCTCGAGAGCGCCGCTGAGCTGATCGCGGATGCCGGCGAGATCGTCAGCAACGAACTCTTCAGCCGCATTCAAGGAGCGGTCACAGCGCGCCTGAGCGAGATTCAGGCAGAGATCGAAGAGCGCCGCCGCCAGGAGATCGACCGCCTTGACGCGCTAGCAGATAAGCGCACGGCAACTGCCGCTGAGGCGATTGACGTGCTGCAAGATGAGCGTCGTGCGCGCTTGGAGAAGGCGCGCGCAATGGCGCTGGAAGCGCGCCAAGAGCTGCAAAGCCTGCAGGTGCTAACGTTTCTCTCCGATGCGCGCTACGCAGAGCTGAAGCGGCGCTATGGCAACATCTTCCGCGCTGAGATGGGCGCTGAGGCGTTCTACCAAATCCTTGAGAAGATAGACTTGGACAAGCTCTCTCAGGAGCTATGGGAAGAAGTGCGCACGACGCGCTCCAAGCAGCGCAAAAAGAAAGCGACCAAGCGTTTGCGCGTCGTGGAGAGCCTGCGCAAGAGCGGCAACCGCCCCGAGTGGATGATCTTAAAAATCTTGCCCGTCATCCCGCCTGACCTGCGCCCGATGGTGCAGTTGGATGGCGGTCGCTTTGCCACGAGCGACTTGAACGATCTCTATCGGCGCGTGATCAATCGCAACAATCGTCTCAAGCGCCTGATCGAACTCGGCGCGCCCGACGTGATCGTGCGCAACGAGAAACGCATGTTGCAAGAGGCAGTCGATAGCCTGATTGACAACAGTCAGCGCGGCAAGGCGCTCTCGCGGCGCGGGCGCCGCGAGCTGAAGTCGCTCTCGGATATGCTCAAGGGCAAGAAAGGACGCTTCCGCCGCAACTTGCTGGGCAAGCGCGTAGATTACTCCGGGCGCTCAGTGATCGTGATCGGCCCAAAGCTCAAGTTGCATCAGTGCGGCTTGCCCAAGACAATGGCGCTCGAACTCTACCGTCCGTTCGTGATCAGCCGCCTCATAAAGTACCGACACGCGAACAATATCAAAAACGCTAAGCGCTCGATCGAGAAAGAGAAGCCCGAAGTCTGGGAGGTGCTTGAGGAGGTCATCAAAGAGCGCCCTGTCTTGCTGAATCGCGCGCCAACGCTGCACCGCTTAGGTATTCAAGCCTTCGAGCCGCAACTGGTGGAAGGCAAGGCGATTCAAATTCATCCGCTGGTCTGCTCTGCCTTCAACGCGGACTTCGACGGCGACCAAATGGCTGTCCACGTGCCGCTTTCCAAGCGCGCCGTTGAAGAAGCGCGCAACCTGATGCTCTCCACCAAGAATCTGCTCAAGCCCGCTGACGGTCAGCCGATCGTCAGCCCTGCCAAAGACATGGTGCTGGGCGCTTACTACCTGACCATGGACCCGACAGCGGACATCGTGGCGCGCAAAGAACGCGCCGACGAATTTTGCTATCAGGCGGAGCTGAAAAAGGGCGGCTATAGGATCGGCGTGGCGCGCAACAGCAGCGGCCAGCACTGGCTGATGCAACACGAACTCTACGAAGGCAACCAAGTGATCGTCTTCACGCCCGCCGAGCCGCCTGTGAACGAGCAAGGGCAAAAAGTTGGCAAGGCAATGCCTGCCGAGATCGTGCTGCTGAACGCCATCTTGAACGGCGAAGTGGATTGCGGACTGATCAACGGCTATGAGTTCCAGCAGCTATGCAAGAAGCACTCAGAGTTCGCCGAGGCGCTCACACTGACCAACTTAGCGGATCGGCGCAAGGTAGTGGATATTGATGAAGCCGAGTACTTGTACCATCTCGGCTTGGTCACGCTGCACACACCGATCTTGCTTGGCAACGTCTATGACAATCGCGAGCCGCAGCCGAAGCCTGAGCTGACAACGATCGGGCGCGCTCTGTTTAACCGCATCCTGCCCGATGAAATGCGCTTCGTGCAGGAGACAATGGGCAAAAAACAGCTTCAGGATTTGGTCGCTAAGTTCTATCAGCGCTTCGGCCCTGAGCGCACCACTGATTTTGTGGACGTGATCAAAGATATCGGCTTCCACTACGCCACAGTCAGCGGCACGACTATCGCTGTGAGCGACTTGACCGTGCCTGCTGGGCGTGAAGAAGTGCTGCGCGAAGCGAACGCCGAGGTTGACCTGCTTGACCGCGACTTTCGGCGCGGCATGCTCACTGAGGAAGAGCGCTACCAGCGCACAGTGGATACATGGAAAGAAGCTAAAGAGCGCATAGCGGACATGATCCGCGAAACGCTCGATCCATTCGGCGACATTGCGATCATGGCGGTCAGCGGCGCGACCAAAGGCGGGTTCGGTCCGATCACGCAGCTCGCCGGCATGCGCGGCTTGATGACCGACCCGAGCGGACGCATCATCGAGCTGCCTATCCGCAGCCATTTCCGCATGGGCTTGACGGCGCTGGAGTACTTCATCAGCACGCATGGCACGCGCAAAGGTCTGGCGGATACAGCGCTCCGCACTGCCGACGCCGGCTATCTGACGCGCCGTCTGGTAGACGTGGCACAAGACGTGATCATCAATGCCTACGATTGCGGCACTGAGCGCGGCATCACTATCCGCAAGAGCGACAACGTGGCAGGGCAAAAGGTGCAAGAGCGCATTGTCGGGCGCTGCGCTGCGCGCGCGCACTATCATCCGAAGACAGGCGAGCTGATCATCGAGCGCAACGGCTTGATCGACGAAGACAAGGCTGAAGAGCTGGTCGCCAGCGGCTTGGAAGAATTCTATGTGCGTAGTCCGCTGACCTGCACGTTGATTCACGGCATCTGCGCGCTGTGCTACGGGCGCGACCTCGGCCGCGGCGAGATGGTCGAGATCGGCGCAGCAGTTGGCATTGTGGCAGCGCAATCCATTGGCGAGCCCGGCACGCAGCTCACATTGCGCACATTCCACACAGGCGGCGCTGCGCAAGCCTCAGGGGATATCACGACCGGTCTGCCGCGCGTGGAAGAGCTCTTCGAAGCGCGCAAGAAGCCCAAGGGCGAGGCGGTCATGGCTGATATTTCAGGCACGCTGCGCCTGATCAAGCAAGATGGCGTCCGCATTGCGCGCGTGATCCGATCGCAAGTTTTCCGCGATGAGTACAACGTCCCCTCAGACTGGGAGATCGTCGTCGAGGACGAGCAGACCGTCTGCGAAGGCGAGGTGCTGGCACGCCGTCTGGACGAAGCAGGCAACCAAGTCGAGGCCCTAGTCGCGAAGTTCGACGGCACTATTCATCGTGAAGGGCAGACGCTTTACCTGCGCTACGAGCGCAAGGAAGTCTCGGATCAGGAAATTCCGAGCACGGCGCGCCTGTTGAGCGGCATCTACGACGGCATGGAAGTCTACGCAGGGCAGCAACTGACAGAGGGCGTGAAGAACCCGCATCGCATCCTGCGCATCCAAGGCAAAGAAGCCTGCGAGATGTACCTGCTCTCTGAAATTCAGGAAGTCTACCGCAATCAAGGCGTGAACATCGCCGATAAGCACTTTGAGATCATCATTCGCAAGATGCTCTCAAAGGTGCAGATCACCAAGAGCGGCGACAGCGATCTCTTGCCGGGCGAGCTGGTTGATCACTTGCAGCTGCTCGCGCTGAACGATGCGCTGATCAAAGAGGGGAAAGAGCCTGCGCAGGCCGTGCCTGTCCTGCTCGGCATCACCAAGGCGGCACTCAGCACGGATAGCTTCCTCGCCGCGTCCAGCTTCCAGCATACCATCAAGGTGCTGGCCGGCGCGGCCATCGAAGGCAGGAAGGATCGGCTCTACGGTCTAAAAGAGAACGTGATCATCGGCAAGCTGATCCCAGCCGGCACAGGCTTCCACGCTTACCGCGATCGCGAGCTTGTCGCGCCGAGCGTGACGCTAGAAGCACAAGGCGCGCTTGATCGCGAGGCTGAAGTGGACGAAGAGATGATGCAGGATAGCGTCGGCTTGGGCGACGAGGGCGACTCAAACGGATAAACGCGACGCACGAACACTTTTAGCGAGAGCGCTCAGCCGATAGGCAGCACAGGGCGGAACTTGTAACCGTAGAGAATCACGCCGTTAGGGCCGTCCGTGCGCAGCTTGCGCGTCACCATCTCCACGCGCATCCCGATCTCAGGCACGCCGTCTAGATCGGTCAACTGCGCCGTCAGTAGCGGCCCTTCGTCCAATTTGATCAGCGCAAGGACGTATGGCGCTTGTTCCTCAAAGCCTGCAGGCGGCTCTTGCACTATGGTGTAGCTGAAAACTTCGCCCTTGCCGCTGAGCGTGTATTCCGTCTTCGCCTCAGCGCCGCACTTAGGGCAGATATCGCGCGGCGGAAAGATGGACTGACCGCAAGACGGGCACTGCTCGCCGATCAAAGTGTAGCGCTGTGTTTTGACGCGCCAATCCTGAGCGATGTGCATAGCTACTGTCCTAGCGCGCGACGCGCGCTCTCTCTGCGCTGACTTTCACTGCAATAGGCGACTCCTGGCGTGCCTCAGCGGCGCGCTCGCGGCAAGCGGGGCAGAGGAAGCGCGGCGGAAAATACACGATCTGGCAGTTCTCGCAACGGATAGCCTTCAACGCATAACGTTGTGCCTTCAGACGCCAATTCTGCGCAATGTGCATGATCTTCACCTCAATCACAATTGCAAATCACGACTGCACGTGCCTCTTACACAAGCACGTCTCGCATTTGTGATATGCGTCACAGAATGTAGCGCCTCACGACTCTCAAAATCTCTCAGAGAAGTCGCGTGAGCTGGCAAAATCGCTCAGAGAGCGACACGGATGGCGTCTCAGCGCCATCCACGTCACACGATCAGCGCGCAACAGCGCGCCTTTTTGTCCCTTGCACAGGCGTCATCGTCGCCGAAGGCGAAAGCTTCGCTTCGTCTCTGTCATGTGAGCCTTCAATCCGCTGCCGACTCGCGCGATCGCGCTACCTTTGCCGCTTCAGGATCGGCGATCACAGCGCCGCCGCGCACAGTCGCGCCGATCACCAAGCCTCCTGCCACCAGCACGATGTTTTTGATGATATACTGCCCTTCGAGCGTAGGCGCGTAGGGAAACTGCGTGAACGTCTCGGCGGGGAACAGAAACAACGGCGTGACTGTGCCAATCATCTGCAACAAGAGTAGCAGCAGCGTGATCCGCATGAGCTTGCCCGCGATCAGGCCTAGCCCGATCAGCGTCTCAAGCGTCGCCAGCATCGGTAGCGCAAGCGGCGGCTGAGCGATGCCGAAGGTCAGCGTTTCGATCGTCCTAGCCGCTAATTCCTCAGCTGGACTCAGATTAGGGAAGAACTTTAGCGCGCCGAACCACAGGAACACGATTCCCAAGCCAACGCGCAAGGCTACCACGCTGTATCGCGCCATCCAGCGCGTCAGCTTCACATCAACCGTCTTGAAAAGTTGCACAGCGCGTTCCATGTCCACCCCCCTGCTCAAAGTTTGTGCATTCTTTCACAAACTTTAGCGCAGATTCAGAGCTGCGTCAAACGATTTGACTTTCGGCGGCTCTGCCATAAGGTTGAGTGGCAGTCACAAGAACAACGAGGACTTGACTGATGCATCCGATCCTGAAAGCGCTCAAAGGCGGCTTGATCGTCTCCTGCCAAGCGCAACCGCACAGCCCTGTTTACGGCGCTCGATTTATGGCGGCATTTGCGCGCTGCACCGAGCTCGGTGGCGCAGTGGTAATGGCATCCAATAAGCGGCGCAATCCGCGTTATTCGGTCTACATCGCGCTGCCCTTTGATTCGGCGAGGCAAGTGGTGCGCGCAGGCGCGCCGCTCGTAGCGCTAAACGCCACGCATCGCGCGCGGCAAGGCGGGCTATTGCCAGAAGCGCTGATTAGGCGCATCCGCGAAGAGCTGGGCGTCTTGGTGATGCAGGCTTTCGTGGCAGCGCTGCCTGAGCGCCATTCGTTTCAACTATCAACAATGGGCGTCTTGCCCTTGCCGCGCAGCCAGCGCCTGAGCAGTGCGCGCTGTACGAGCCGCCATGCCGCCTCAACTTGCTTCTCTTCGGCAATCTCAGGCGGACGCGGCGCGTAGCGCTCCATGATGTAAGCATCCGTGATGGTCATGATTGGCTGCTCTTCTTCGTGCAGCGCGCGCGCTATGCGCTTGCTGCGCTCTAGGGCAGTGTCGCTCGGGCTGAGCGGCACGCCCAGCCATCGCGCAGCGCGCTCCAGCCGCGCATAAGCGCGCCCAATCGGGCTGAGCCGATCTAGGCCGCGATAGTTCGCCCACCAGATGAGCGCCACGCCGCCGAACGAGAGCAGCGCGATGATCGCAGCTGCAGCCAGCAAGCCGCTCAGGAAATTGCTCACTGGCGGCGGCAGCTCCAACGGCGGGGGCAGCGGCAGAGTCGGCGTTGGCGAAGGCGTCGGACTCGGGCTGAGCGACGGCGAAGGCGTCGGGCTCACGAGCGGCGAGGGCATTTGGGGCAGCGCGATAACATCGGCACTAGGCTGAGTCGGCGTCGGCAATGGTATCGGCGTCGGTGCAGCAGCTGGCGACGACATCGGCGTGAGCGCAATCTGCTCAGGCTCCGCCCGGTTGATCGCGCTCTGCGAAGCAGTCGGCTCAAACTCGACCCAGCCTGCGCCTGGGAAATAGACTTCGACCCAAGCGTGCGCGTCGCGCCCGCGCACTACGAAATAGCGATTTTTGGGATCGTAGACACCTTGCGAGAAGCCCGCCGCCATGCGCGCAGGCACGCCTTGCAAGCGCAACATGAGGATCATGGCAGAGGCGTAATAGGCGCAATATGCCTCACGGCGCTCGAAGAGCACCCAATCCACAGGCTCGCGACCAACAGGCGGCTTGCCCGGCTTATCCCGGTAGGCGATGTTTTGGCGCAGCCAAGTCTCGATAGCTTTCGCCTTGTCGTAAGGCGTCTGTGCGTTAGCAGCGCGCACGATCTGCTGCGCCAAATCGCGCGTGCGTTGCGTGATCTCAGGCGGCACTTGCAGATACTTGCCAGTGACCCAACTTGGATATTCCGTGCCTGTGCGCCGCAGCATCTCAGGGCTGGCAACGCTCACTGAAGAGACCACAGAGTATCGCGCGTCGCGCGGCAGTGGCTTATCCGCCCAAAAAGTCAGCGGATCGGCGATGCCGCTGTTGCGTTCGATGGAATCTAGCTGAATGCGAACAGGTAAGTGGAAGGTCTTCGGTTGTGGCGCGGCATACACCAAGCGCGAGCCGTCCATTTTGACCTCAAAACGTTGCGTCACGTCGCGGCGCATCCCTGCCTGCGTCGGCAAGTGACTCAGCGTGATGCCGTCGATCCGCTGCTTAGCGTTCGGACTTGCCGTCCACTTCCCGTCCTGATAAGTGTCAAACGTGCTGGACTTCCAGTAGTAACGCGGCCCAAGCGGCGCTTCTACCACCATCACGATTTGGTCGCCCAAGTCGACTGAATCGCCGAGCCGCAGCTGATCGCCGCCGAAATAATCTGCGGCCAGCGGACCTTGCCTTTCGAGCGAGCCGAACAGCCGCTTTCCCATCTCCATCAGCCGCGAGAGCGATTCTTCGCCCAGAAATTCTTGGAAGCGCCGCGCGCTCTCTTGCGCGTTGCCTGTTGGCAGCGCCCAAGCCAATAGAAGCGTCACAGCCGCCACCAATCCGCCCAAGCGGAAGAACCAACGCCGCACTGAGCTGCGAAATCCCAAGCGGCTGATATACCAATCGTACTCGCGCGCATCAATGTGCGAGCGAATCAGCAGCAGCAGCGCCAAAAACAGGTAGAGAATCACATAGCCGTCATAGCTGCTGCTCGGATCAGTGTTGTAAACGCTGTTCATCACCAGCACGACGCCCGGCGGCAAGATGGCGCGCCAGACGCGATCCAGACGGAATAGATGCCACGCTGTGTTGTGCCCTAAGAACCAGAACAGCACTGAGAGCACGATGATCAGCAAGAACGGATCGAGACCGACGCTCTCTGAGAAGCCGCTTTGCAGCGCCGCCAAAAAGCGCATGACCACGCTGTATATCCGCTCGAAGACGTCACCCGGCGCGGCAAAAAACTGCACTGCCAAGACGGCGCCAAAGCTGTAAATGCCGCTGAAGATCAGCGCCATCAGCTCAGAATACTGACTGCGCGCGAGCAAGAAGCCAAAGATGACCGAGAGGATCGCGACGGGCACGATCTGGCTCAAGCTGACCTCCCAGCTGCCGCTCCGCTTGACGAACTCAGCAACAAAGCTGAGCGTCTGGCTCATCGCTAAGGTGGGCAAGGTCACCATGACGCAAGCGATGATGAGCGCTGAGAGATCGCCGCGCGTGAACAGCATCCGCAAGCTATTGCGCAAACGCCGCCGCCAGATGTACCAATCGAAGCGGCGCAACCGGCTAGTTGAGTAGCGCAAGGGCCCTTCGCTCACAAAGGCTGATCGAACACGCCCAGTGTAGCGGCGCTCAGGCGCGATAGCAAGGCAGGCTCACCATACGCTAGAATCGGCCTCGCTATCGTTTCAGACGAGGGGAGAGGGCATGGACGAGACGCTGAATGTGCTTGTGCTGGTGGATTTCAACGACGCGCTGATGAACCGCTTGAAAAGCCTCTCGCCGCGCCTGAAATTCACGCGCATCCTCGCGCGGACTGCCAACGAGATTCCGCGCGAGGTATGGGCGAACACAGATATCCTCTACACAGCGTCTCTGCTGCCCGAGCCTGACCAAGCGCTGCGTTTGCGCTGGATTCAGCTGCACTTCGCAGGCATAGATGCCGTGATCGACTCGCCCGTCATTCAAAATCAGAACGTGGTCTTGACCACTGCGAGCGGCATTCACGCTTCCACTGTTGCCGAGTATGCCTTCGCCATGATGCTGGCACATGCGCGCAAAATTCCGCTCATGTTACGCCATCAGGCGCGCGCCGAATGGCCAGAGAAGCGCCTTGAGATATTCATGCCGCGCGAGCTGCGCGGCTCGACTTTGGGCATTGTCGGCTACGGCAGCATCGGACGGGCGACGGCGCGCCTTGCCAAAGCCTTCGGCATGACCGTCTTGGCGACCAAGCGCAACGTGATGCAACCAATCAGCCGTAACGAATATGAAGAGGAAGGTGTAGGCGATCCGCAAGGCGAGTGCGTAGATCGGCTCTATCCGCCTGAGGCGATCCGCTCAATGGTCAGCGCCTGCGATTTCGTCCTCGTGACCTTGCCGCTGACGCCACAGACACGCGGTTACATCAACGCGAGCGTCTTCGAGGCGATGCAGCCGCATGCGATCTTCATCAACGTCGGACGCGGCGGCGTGGTGGACGAAGAAGCGCTAGTCGCAGCCCTGAAGGCGGGCAAAATCGGGGGCGCGGCGCTCGATGTCTTCGCGCGCGAGCCGTTGCCACAATCCAGTCCGCTGTGGAGCATGGAAAACGTGATCATCAGTCCGCACTTGGCAGGCCATACAGCGCGCTACAACGAGCGCGCTGTGGACTTGTTCGCCGAGAACCTGATGCGCTACTTGGAGCGAAAAGAGCTGCTCAATCGCGTTGACCTGAGTCGAGGTTACTAGGCTATGCGCTGGCTGCCGTCAATAAACAAACATCAATAACAGCCGTAGGCAACCACACAGCGCGCTGTGGACGCCCCCAGCGCGCGACGAGCTGCGGTGCGGACTCTTCACCAACAAACCGCGCGCTTCCCGCGCGAATGTGCCGATGCCCTTGCCTGCCACATCGGATAGCGCTCGATGATCTGACAAGCGAGCGAGATGAAAATGCCGCGCTGCGCTGCCCAAAAACTCAAGCCGCTCGCTACGACAGGACGTACGAGCCGAGTCGCGCGCTGTGACGGCCGCGCCGAGCAGGACAGCGACGGTCGGCGAGAGAGGACCGTTCACAGCAGGCGCTCAGCATCGCCGAAGCAACGTTCAAGCGAGCGGCCGAGATGACGCGACGCGAAATCTCACTCCTCAACAAGCTGCGCGGAGCTACCGGCGCCCAAGGCACGGCGGCGCTGCAGGATGTAATTCGCCAGCTCTAAATCCAGCCGCCGATCGTCAAGGACTTTTGTCATGGCTGCGGCGAGGCGATC
>JAGHYP010000298.1 GCA_017743585.1 Chloroflexota bacterium | reverse complement strand
GCTCACCTGACCAAGCCGCGCTCAATACCACGTCGGTCACCACAGGCGCGCCGCGCGTGAGCGTGCCGGTTTTGTCCAACACGAAGGCATCCACCTTGAGCAGCTGCTCTAGCGCCGCGCCATTCTTGAACAGGATGCCGAGCGCCGCGCCTTTGCCAATGCCGACTGTGATCGCAGTCGGCGTGGCGAGTCCCATTGCGCACGGACACGCGATGACTAAGACTGCCACCATGCGCAAGGTAGCCGCCGCCAAGCCTGCGCCGCTCAGCAGCCACGCTACGAACGTGAGGGCCGCCACTGCGATCACAATAGGCACGAAAACAGCCGAGACGCGATCCACAAGCCGCTGAATTGGCGTGCGCGAGCCTTGCGCTTGCTCGACCAACTTGATGATCTGCGCCAACGCCGTCTCGCGACCAACTCGCGTGGCGCGTATTTTGATCATGCCTTGCCCGTTCAGCGTGCCGCCGATCACTTCGTCGCCGACCGCGCGCAGCACAGGCATGCTCTCACCTGTCAGCATGGATTGATCCACGCTCGTCACGCCGTCAATGACAATGCCGTCAGTTGGAATGCGCTCCCCCTCGCGCACGACCAGTACGTCGCCAACGCGCACTTCTTCGATTGGGATATCGGCCTGCACGCCATGCCGCTCCACGCGCGCCGTCTTAGCGCGCAAGCCGATCAGCGCTCGGATCGCTTGACCCGCCTGCCCTTTGGCGCGCACTTCTAGCAACTTGCCCAGCACGACCAGCGTGATGATCGCAGTCGCCGTCTCAAAATACACGTGATGTGCGTTCAGCGCGTGCAGCCCGGCCGCCGCAGGCGTGATCAGCAAAATTGTCACGGCGACGCTGTAAAAGTACGCCGCGCTGGTGCCGAGCGCCACTAGCACGTCCATATTCGGCATGCCATTGCGCAGCGCGCGCCACGCGCCGCTGTAGTGATCGCGCCCGACAAGGAACTGGACAGGCGTCGCCAATGCCCAGAGCAGGAAATTCACCCAATCCTGCCTCGCCCAAGCGCCGAAGAAACCCAGATCGCGCCCCATGCTGAGCGCGAGGAGCGGCGCTGTGAACAACGCGCCGATCAGCAGGCGCTGCCATTGGCGCGCAAGCTCAGCACTGTGCGCCTTCGCCTCAGCGTCCTCAAGCGGCTCATCCGACGTCTGTGCTGGCACATCGTAGCCTGCCTTGCGAATACGCTCGATGATTGCTTCACGAGTCACCAAGCGCGGATCGTAGACCAGAGTCAGGCGCTCGCGCGCGAGATTGACCGTGGCTTGTGAGACGCCGTTCAGCTTGCGCACTTGCCGCTCGATAGTCAGCGCGCAATTGGCGCACGTCATGCCGCTGATCGGCAAAGTCTCCCGAACAACCTGTCCAGCATCTGGCGATGCCGTTGCCGTGGTTGACGTGCGCGACGCGCTCAGGCGAGGCTGACGTTCGGCTGCGCAGGCGGATAGTTGATCTCGATCAGCTTCGCTTCGATCTGTTCCCATGTGGCGGGCGCTTCCCATTCGACCAACACTTGGCACGTCTGTTCATCAGCTTGGACGCGCCGCACGCCTTCGATCTCGACAATTTCGCTTTGAATGGTGCGAACGCAATGTTTGCAGCTGATGGTCGGCACGCTCACAGTCTTGCTTGGCATGGTGAACTCCTGTTTGTTCATATGAGCGAATGGCTCGCTGATCTCATTCAGGGCGCGCTCGCGCTCAGAGGCGCCTCGCTGCGCACAGCTGAGGTCAGGCGGTTGCGCAGATGACCGCGAGATGCCCGCGCGGGCAGCAAGTCGAGCGTAGCACACAAGCGCGCTTGTGCAAAGCGCTATAAAATGCACGGCCCGTCTTGCGGGGTACAAGGCGAGCCGTGCAGCAGGCGATGTGCAGCGCTTACGGCAGCACGATGCCGCTCAGCGCGTTCAAGATGCGCAGCACAGCGATATTGGCTGCTACTGTGCCGTATTGATCAGGATTCGGCGCGCTGAAATCGGCTGAGTCAGGCGCTGCCGAAAGCGCATTGCCGCTGATCAGGCTCGGATTGAGCGCGCCGAGCTGATACAAGTTCAAGAGCGGCACGTTGCGCGCTTGTGCTACGGTGTAGATCACAGTGTTGTACCGCGCGACCGCCAGATCGCCTATCGGCGCGGGGATGGTGAACAGCACAGGCACGATGCCGCGCGCTGCCAGCTGATCAATCGCTTCGTTCAGCTGCGCCGCGAACTGATCGAGCGGCACGCCTGAAGCCAGCGCCCGCTGCCCTGCGCCGTAGAAGACGATGCTCACGTTCTGCTCCCTAGCGCATTCCCAGACAGGACGCGCGCCACAGGTGTCGAAGCGCGGCGTGATATTGTCGAAGGCGCTGCTGAAGCGATCCACAGCTGGCTGAAGCTCAGCGGCGAAATCGGCAAGGTTGAGCGTCTCCGAGCTGAGCGCGCTGACTGCCAACAGGCTGCTATCCCCGTAAATCGCGAAGTCATTAGCATTGCGGCGCGGCACGTGCTCCCTGCCCGTCTGCGCGATCTGGGAGAGCGTGTTGACGAGGGCGAAGTCACTGAAGTTCGGCAGCAGCGGTACGCCTGCTAGGTCAATGACTGGCACAGCCGTCGGCTCAGGTGTAGGCGTGGGTTCAGGCGTCGGCGTGTCGGTCGGCGTCGGCTCAGGTGTTGGCGTGTCGGTCGCTGTTGGTACAGGCGTCGGCGTGTCGGTCGGCGTTGGCTCAGGCGTTGGTGTATCGGTTGCCGTCGGCTCTAGCGTCGGCGTTTCAGTCGGCACGACCACAATTGGCTCAGGCGTATTCGTCGGCCTCTCAGTTGGAATGATGATGACCACCTCTGTCGGCGTCGCCGTTGGCGCTTCAGGCGGCAGGACAGGCGTCTCGGTCGGCGGGATGAAGATCGGCTCAGGCGTGTTGGTCGCTGTCTCGGTCGGCAGCACGATGATCACGTCGGCTGTCGGCGTCGCCGTTGGCGCTTCAGGCGGCAGGACAGGCGTCTCGGTCGGCGG
>JAGHYP010000297.1 GCA_017743585.1 Chloroflexota bacterium | reverse complement strand
CGAGCGTGTTGCTCATCCAAAATCCGACGGCGGCGCTCTTTCTCTTCTTCAGGTACGTCGTCGGGCATTGTGCGCGCGCTCAGAGTCTGCGGTCGCGGGCTGTACTTGGCGATATGGACTTTATCGAGCCGCAGCTCTTCCAAAAGCTGATAGGTCTGCATGAACTGCGCTTCGGTCTCCGATGGAAAGCCGACGATGACATCGGTGTTGATCGCTACATCAGGGATGCGCGCGCGGATACGCTCGATCAGCGCGCGATATTGCGCCTGCGTGTAGCCGCGCTTCATGCGGCGCAAGATTTCATCGTCGCCGGCCTGCACAGGCACTTCAATGTGCGGCATCACAGCGGGCAGTTCTGCGACTGTGTCGAGCAGCTTATCGGTTATCCAGTTCGGGTGGCTGGTCAGGAAGCGGATGCGCTGCAAGCCTTCTGCCGTGCCTACTTCATGCACAATCCGCAACAGGTCAGCGAGATCGGGGCCGTCAGGGATATCCTTGCCGTAGCGATCCACGATCTGACCGAGCAGCGTCACTTCCTTGACGCCCTGCCGCACTAGGCTGCGCACTTCTGCCACAATCTCGCCGACGCTGCGGCTGCGCTCGACGCCGCGCCGAAATGGGATGATGCAGAACGAGCAGGCGTGCGAGCAACCATAGACCACAGGCACATACGCTGAGACGAGGTTGCCGCGCTCGTGCGCGGGCAAGGTCAACAGCTCATCTTGCAGTGCATCTTGCAAGGCGCGCGCTTCCGCCTCGATGGCGCGCCCATCTTCCATGCCGCGCTCTTTGAGGAAGGTGATCATCGGCTGCGGATCGGACGGCGCCATGAAGACGTCCACGAAAGGAAAACGCTTGCGCAACGGCAATGGATCGCGCACGCCAACCATACAGCCCATCACGCCGATGATCTTCTCAGGATTCTGACGCTTGATCTTGTGCAGGGCGTACAAGCGCTGTACGCCCTTTTCCTCAGCGCCTTGCCGCACCACGCACGTATTCACCACCAAGACATCAGCTGCTTCGGGCGACTCAGCGGCGCGCAAGCCGAGCTTCTCCAGCTCGCTGGCAAGCCGTTGCGAGTCGGCTACGTTCATTTGGCAACCGAGCGTCCAGATGAAATATCGCGAGTAACCTTGCTGAACCGGCACTTCTCAATCCTCGTCCCCAAGCGTACCCTGTATTATAATGGACTGCGCCGGCTATGGCTAGAGTCGCCGCAGACATGAGGTGCCCTCTCGTAAAGCTGCTGTGATCGAGCTGTTCTAGCCGCTCCCTCTGACGTATCGTTCCGATCAGCGGCGCGGCGACTGGCTCAGGTACCGATAGACCGGTCGGACTGCCCAATCGCTGTTCAGCACGCTGAAGCCTGCTTCAGGTCGGCTTGGCACGCCCTCGTTGACGTAGCCGCCGAGCGAGGCGAAATTCAAGTTCCATAGGATCATCGGTCCCATGAAAGATGCCAG
Organism: Chloroflexota bacterium; assembly: GCA_017743585.1. Taxonomy (GTDB): domain Bacteria; phylum Chloroflexota; class Anaerolineae; order Aggregatilineales; family UBA2796; genus CP2-2F. The sequence continues at coordinate 1,541 of JAGHYP010000297.1, read as the reverse complement.
CGGCTCGCTCTGCGCCAGCTCAAAAGCGCGCACGATGTACTGCGCTTGTTGTATCTCGCTCAGGCGGTTCATCCAGGCCAGCCCAGGCTCTGCTGGCGGGATGGCGAGCGGACCTGCCACGTGGTCGCGGTAGCGCAGATTTTCAAAGCTCGCCCAGCCGAACTCGGTCGCCCACAGCTTGCCATTGGCGTGACCGAACTCTAGCATGATATTCCGGTAATCCTCGATGTTATCTAGGAAGAAGAAGAAGCGCTGATCATCCCAACCTTGCGACGGATTGGCGCAACAGCGCGCATCGGGCGGATTCGCCCAGCCGTATGGATGGATGCCGATGCCGAAATTCGGGTCGTGAATCGGCAATCCTGCGCTGTACAGCTCGCGCAGCCAGCGCCGATCGTTCACTGAGCCCTCAGGCGTATCGCCTGCTGGCGCTAAACCCGCCGTCAGCACCACGATATCTCTTGAGCGCTGCCGAATGGCGCGATAGGCGGCGTCGAAGTAGCGCTTGTAGACAGCTCCGCTTCTCGGCATGCCTGTCCACTCTCGAGCTAGGTTCGGCTCGTTCCAAATCTCAATGGCGTTGATGTAGCTCGTCCCCCAGTTATCCAAGAGCTTGCCGATGAACGCCGCGTAGTCGTTCGGATCGCTTGGCGGGCCTTCAAACTTGCCGCGCGCCTCAGGCGGACGCGCCCAATCAGGCGCATTGACGACGCTGATCATGATCTTGAAGCCGCGCCTGCCCGCGTAGATTAAATTGTCGCGGATCACGCTGAAGACTTGGGTGAACACGCCGCGCTCAGGCTCCATCTCGCGCCAATTCACCTGCGTCTTGATCCAGCGCAAGCCCATGAACTGGGCGAGATCGACCATCAGCTGCCAGACGTGAATTTCAACATTGGCATAAATCTGGATGCCCATTAGATCGGCGTTCAGGGTCGGCAGCGGCGGCAACGTCGGCGTGGCAGTCGGCGCGGGCGTGGGCGTTGCCTCAGGCGTGGCGGTCACGAAGACCACCAGTGGCGTCAGCGTGGGCGGATCGACAACCGGACCGAAGGGCGGGATAAACGGCGTCGGCGTCGGCACGGCCTGCGCGCTGATCGGCATGCTCACAGCCATGCCGACTACGAGCAACAGTCCGATGACCGTGAGAACTCTGAAGCGCATCACTCACTTCCTCGCACGCTCAACTTCCTTCACATTCTAACACAGCACGTTAGTTGCCTCAGCGCGCTAAATTGGTTATGTTTGGCCGCAGTTAGGGAAAATGAACGCTCTAGCGCTCGGTAAGTTCAGTTATAGCATAACGACAGCGCAGATCAGGTTCGCTTATCATGCTCTCGGATATCTCTATCGGAATCGCTTTTCTGGCAGGCTTGCTCTCCTTCATCTCGCCGTGCGTCTTGCCGCTCATCCCTGCTTACGTCGGCTATCTCACGGCGCGCGCCAGCGGACAGGCGGCGCTAGAAGCAAGGCAAGGCAACGCAGCGCTCAGCCGCGCCAATCGCTTGGCGGTACTTTTGCATGGCGTGGCTTTCGTGCTA
>JAGHYP010000015.1 GCA_017743585.1 Chloroflexota bacterium | reverse complement strand
GAATAGCTGAGGACGTGCAGCGCGCATGGCGCTTGAGACGCCGGGCTGACTTCGAGCGGCTGAAGGCGCATGGCAAGCGCTGGCAGCACACGCTGCTGACGCTCTCAGCGCTGCCGAATGGCTTGCCGCATAATCGCTACGCTTTCATTGTCAGCAAGCGCTTGGGCAACGCTGTGGCGCGCAATCGAACGCGCCGTCGCTTGCGCGAGGCAGTGCGGCGCGCTATTTTGAAGCAAGGCTACGATATCGCGCTGATTGCGCGCGCCAATTTGGCGCGACAGCCGTATAATATGATTGTACAAGCGTTAGATGAGCTGTTCCGACGCGCCGAGCTGCGCGGCGAACAAGCGGAGAGTCAGTCATGAAGCGCCTTGCGCTCGCGCTCATTCGGCTTTACAGGGCGACCCTTTCCAAGATTCTGCCGCCTGCATGCCGCTTTGTGCCGTCTTGCTCGATGTATACCTACGAAGCGATTGAGAAATACGGCCTGCTGAAAGGCGGATGGCTTGGCATACGGCGCATCCTACGCTGCCATCCTTTCCACCCGGGCGGCTACGATCCTGTCCCCTGAGCGCGTATGAGGCTAGTCTTTTTGAACGCATGCACATTTGCATCTTCTAGGCCGCGCCGCACGCCTTTCGGCGCGGCATTGCTATTCCTATTGAGCGCCTTGCTGCTGCTCAGCGGCTGCACTCCGCTCGCGCTGCCCGAAAGCTGGGCAGGTCTGACGGTAGATGGCCCGCTGATCAACGGGCGCTACGATGCGCGCTATATCTACGTCGCTTATCGCGATGTCGTCTTCCGAATTGACCTGACTCGCGATGCGGCCGGGCGCGTTTTAGAGCCGAATCAACGCTCAACCGACCGTTTTGTGGATTGGGCGGCGCGTTCTAACAACAACGGGCAGATGTTTGCGGCGCCGGCGCTGGAAAAGCGCGAGGAAGGCGTGCGCGTTTACGTCGGCTCATACAATCATGCGGTCTATGCCTTCGCGCCCGATTCGGGCGTGCGCAACATGCCATTGCCAGGCTGGGCAGCGCCGATCGGCACGGAGAAAGTGATCGCTGAAGCGCTTGTACACGGCGATCGGGTGTACGTTGGGCAAGGCGATAGGGGTATCAAAGCGTTCAGCACAGCAACAGGCGCGCTGCTGGCGAGCTTTGACGGCACAGGCTTCGGCGTTTGGTCAGCGCCTGTAGTAGATGAAGCGCGCAACGCCATCTACTTCGGCGCGATGGATCACCATATCTACGCGCTGGACGCTGAGACGCTCGAATTGCTATGGCGCGTCGAGGTCGGCGGCGCGGTAGCGGCATCACCGTTGCTGCACGAAGGAGTCCTGTATTTCGGCACGCTGACTAGCGAGTTGATCGCTGTGGATGCGCACATGGAATCGCGCATGGCGGTCACCAATCAATCCGATCGCATCTTGCGGCGCTACAAGGCGGAAGGCTGGATTTGGTCTACGCCGACTCTGGTTGATGGCACGCTTTATTTCGGCGATCTGCGCGGCTACGTTCACGCTGTGGATGCAGCGACGTTCACGCCGCGCTGGAAAGCGCACGATCCTGAGCGGCGCGGCGGCATCCGCGGCAGAGTGGCAGTGGTGGACGGGCGCGTGATCGCAGGCTCTGAGAGCAGGTATCTGCGCGCTTACGACGCTGAAAGCGGCGCGCTGACCTGGACTTCCAGCCCTGCCGAGGGGGAGCGCATTCTGGGCGATGTGGTGGTAGTCGGCGACATGGTCATCACGACGACCCAAAGCGAGGAGCGGCTTGTGGTCGCCTACGATCTGCTCAGCGGCGGGCGCTTGTGGGGCGTTCGGAAGCCTTCCCAAGATGATGTCAACCGCTTGGCGCAGGCGCCGCGCTAGATAAGACAGGGGAAAGACAGGCTATGGACTTTTTGACCGATCCGTTCATTGTGGTGATGCTCGGCTTGTACAGCGCGCTAGGCGAGAATTTGGTGTTGGCGATCATCGTCTTCACGATCCTCAGCCGCGTGATCACCTATCCACTGATGCGCCAACAGCTGCAATCTTCCAAGCGCCTGCGCGAGATCGCGCCCAAGTTACAGGCGCTGCGCGAGCAGTACAAAGGCCCGCAGAATCGCGAGGCGCTGGCGAGAGCGCAGATGGAGCTGTACCGCCAAGAAGGCATCAATCCATTTGCAGGGTGCTTGCCGCTGCTGATCCAAATGCCAATCCTGTTCGGCCTGTATGGCGCCATCTACGCCACGCTCGCCACAACCCCGCTCCAGTTCCTCGATATTCAAAACCGCTTGCTCATCCCTGAGCTTTCCGCCATGCTGCCGCTCAAGAATCAGTTCTTGTGGCTGAATCTCGGGCAGCCTGATCCGTTCTTCGTGTTGCCCATCTTGGTCGTGGTCAGCACGTGGCTGCAAGCCAAGCTGATGACGCCGCCCGTGACCGATCCAAAAGACCCATCGGCGGCTGTGTCTCGGAATATGACCACCATCATGCCGCTGATGGTCGGCCTGATCTCGCTTTCGTTCGCCTCGGGCCTGTCCATTTACTGGGTGGCTTCGAACATTGTCGGCATTGTCCAGTATGCCATGATGGGGCAGATTGACTGGAAGAACGCCTTCAGAGCGCCCAAGCCCGCGCCTGCTATTGCCGCGCCTAAGGGCAGCTCCGCTGCTGTTCCAGCGCCGCGCCACCAAGAGCGCGAGGCGGCGACCGTGCCTGCCACGACGCGCGGCAAAAAGCGCAAGCTCTCTGAGGTCATGCAACGCCCTGTCACTGCCGGACGCCCTGATATCAGCCGCAAGCCGGCGACTCAAGCTAAATCGAATAAAGCGCGCAAGCCGAAGAAATAACCTGCGCTGCATGCGCTGAAAAGGTGTTTCCCTATGAGTCAGCTACTATCTGTTGAGTCCACTGGCGCAGACATAGAGAGCGCGATAGCCAAAGGCATTCAAGAGCTGGGCGTGAGCCGCGAGCAAGTCATAGTGGAGGTGCTGGAAGAGCCAGTGCGCCGTCTGCTCGGGCTTGGCGTGAAGCCTGCGCGCGTCCGCCTGACCGTCATTCGCGCGCCTGAGACGCCCGCGCCTGCCGCTGAAGTTGCCTCGTTTGAAGATGAAGACGGAGAAGAAGGTGCTGAGCTTATCTCCGAGCAGCAGTCAGCAGAGGCGGCGCAAGTCAGCAAGGCAGTGCTGCGCAGACTGTTACAGGCGATGGGCATCCGAGCAACCATCAGGGCGCAGCCTGCCCAACAACAGAGCGGCGAGCCGCAACACTGGACGCTCGATGTGCGCGGCGCTGGGCTGAGCGAACTGATCGGGCGGCGCGGCGAGACGTTAGCCGCGCTGCAATATATCACGCGCCTGATCACGAGCCGCCAGCTGGGGCGGCGCGCCTATTTAGTTGTGGACGTGAACGGCTACAAGGCACGGCGCGAGGTGATCTTGCGCCGTCTGGCACTCCGCATGGCGGAGCAGGCCATTCAGAGCGGGCGCACGGTCTCGATGGAGCCAATGCCGCCACACGAGCGGCGCATTGTCCACCTAGCGCTGAAAGATAATCCCAATGTCTCCACTGAGAGCGTCGGCGAAGGCGATGATCGCAGGGTGACCATCGTGCCGCGCCGCCAGCAGCAATCCTAGCCGCGCTTGTGGAGACTTTTCTGCTGATCGGGCATATCGCCCGAGATGAGACGCCATCAGGCGCGCGGCTCGGCGGCACGGTAGCGTACGCAGGCGCGGCAATGGCGGCACTCGGCGCTGTGCTGCATTTGGTGACGAGCGCACGTCGCGACGAGCGCGTGCTTGGGGAGCTGCCTGCCGCGCTCAACGTACACTTGATCGCGGCCGAGCGTACCACGACCTTCATCAATCGCTATGAGGGCGGGGCGCGCCATCAGACGTTGCTGGGGCGCGCTGTGCCGCTCGCGCTTGAGCACGTGCCGAGCGCCTGGCGCACGCCATCTGTGGTATGTCTGTGTCCGCTCGCCGATGAAGTTGAGCCGAGCCTTGTACATGCCTTTCCGAGGGCGCGGCGCGCAGCTGCGTTGCAGGGTTGGTTGCGCACGTGGGATGCCGACGGCACAGTTCGGCGCAAGGCTTGGGAAGAGGCAGGCTGGGTGCTGCCGCAGCTAGATTGGGCGGTGCTGAGCGAAGAAGATATCGGGCGCGACGCCGACCTTGAAGCGCACTATGCCGCGCTCGCCCCGCTCTTGATCGTCACCCGCGCTGAGCGCGGCTGCACAGTCTATCAGCGGCATATCCTCCCGCTGCACATCCCTGCGCCGCAGGTCGAAGTGGTGGACGCAACCGGCGCTGGCGACGTCTTCTTCGGCGTCTTCAGCGTGCTGTATCAGCAGACGCGCGATGTGAGCTACGCAGCGCGCGTGGCAGTGCAGCTCGCCAGCCGATCCGTCACGCGCATCGGCTTGGCAGGCAGGCCGCGCCCCGATGAGATTCAAGCGGCGCTCAGCTCCGCTCGAGCAGACAGCGAGCCACTCACTTGACCGAGACCACTTGACCGAAATCACTTGGTCGAGAGCGCGCGCGTTTCTACAATCCAGCCTGCATCTGGGAGCAATGCCATATGATTTTCAGTCAGCATCAGCGCATCGTCTTCGTAGGCGACTCCATCACGGATGCGGATCGGCGCACAGCAGCGCCATACGGCAATGGTTACGTCAACATCGTGCGCAATTTCATGGTCGCGCGCTATCCGCACTATAACTTGACGTTCATCAACAAGGGCGTCAGCGGCGATACTGTGCGCCGGCTCGCCATGCGCTGGGAGGCGGACGTGATCCGCGAACGTCCGCATTGGGTCTCGATTATGATCGGCGCGAACGACGTCTGGGGTCATTTCACTTACAACGCGCGCGAAGCTGTGCCGATCCAAGAATTCCGAAACACGCTGCGCGCGCTACTGCAACGCGCGCGGCAGGCAATCGGGGCGAATGTTGTGCTGATGCAGCCTTACGCAGTCATCTCCGATGTCCAACATCCAATGCGGCAGCTGATGGCGCTCTACGCTAGTGTTGTGGAAGATTTGGCAATCGAGTTTGGCGCGGCGCTCGTGCGCACGCAAGCCGCCTTCGATGAAGCCTTGCAGCACCAGCCCGAATCTTTTTGGTCGCCGGATCAGATTCACGTCAATGCGCAAGGTCACGCGCTGCTAGCGCAGGCGTGGCTGCGCGCCGTTGGCTATGAATTCTGATCGCCCCTAGACTTCGAAAGGCTGCTCGAGCAGCGCCACGAGCAGGTCAATGCAAGCTTGCACGTCGTTGATATCCACTGTCTCGCTCGTGGTGTGCACGTAGCGGCATGGAATCGAGATCACGCCGCTCGGGATGCCGCTCAGCGCCGTCTGGATAGCCGATGCATCGGTCGTGCCGCCGCTCAGCACCTCCAGCTGATAGCGCACGCCGGCCGCCTCAGCGCGCCGAATCATCAGCTCTTTGATGGCAGGCGGCACAATGTGACCGCTATCCACCACCTTGATGGCGGCGCCGCCGCCTAGCCGCACTGCCATGCGATTGTTCTTCGGGGTGTCGCCTGTCGCTGTCACGTCGAGTGTGATGCCGTAATCGGGCGCGATGCTATTGGCTGCCACGCGCGCGCCGCGAGAGCCGACTTCTTCTTGTGTAGTGAAGACGAAATATAGCTCGTTCGGCAAGCTTTTGCCCTTCAGGGCGCGCATCGCCTCGATAGCTACTGCGCAGCCGATCCGATCGTCCATGCTCTTGGCGATCAGACGGTCGCCGCGCACGGCGAGCTCGCGCGTGAGCGCTGCGTGATCGCCGACGCGCACTGTGCCGCCGTTCTCGCTGTTCATGCTGAAATCTATGAATAGCTGCCGGATCGTCGGCATCTCGGTTGGAAAGAGCGCGTTGCCCTCTATGCCAATCGTGCCAATTGTGCCGTCGGCAAAGCGGACGCGATTGCCGATCAGCGAGAGCAGGATCAGGCCGCCTGTCATCGTGAAGCGCGCGAAGCCCGGCTTATCGAGCGCGCTGATGACCAGACCAATCTCGTCCATGTGCGCCGCGATCATGATCTTCTTGCCGCCGCCGCCCATGCGGCAGATTAAATTGCCCGCGTTATCCACGCGCAGCTCGTCCGCCAGCTCGCGGACGTAGCTCTCGATCAGCGCGCGCACCATGTACTCGTGACCCGAGGGTCCCCACGCTTCCACCAGAGCCTGAATGAGCGCTTTATCTGCCATAGGTCAATTCTCCAGCAGTTTGGGCGTCAGTGCAGCCAAAGCTGCGTGCAGCAGACGCTGCGTGTTTTCAAGGTCAGTCAGTGAGACCAATCCGTTTGGACTGCTCATGTAGCGCACTGGCACGCTCAACGAGACGCTCGGCACGCCTGCTTGCGTCTGGCTGACATTGGCGTTCTCTGTGCCGCGAGCCTCGCTGATGTCGATCTGATAAGGCAATCCGTGAGTCTCTGCGATGTTGCGCACGTATGCCAACAGGCGCTGATCAGGGATGCCCATCTCTTCAGAGGCGCGCAAGACCGTGCCGCCGCCCAAGCGCACTGCGGGCAGCTGTGTATCGCCTTCAGGGCGCGGCAGATCGTCGCATTCGGCGCCATCAAGCAAGAAAGCTACCTGCGGCTTCAGCCGATTGGCGGCGACCGTCGCGCCGCGCCCGTAGATACGCGCTTGCGCCGTGAACGCCACGTAGATATCGAGCGGCAATGGCGCTTGCGCCAGCGCTTCGATCAGCCCGACTAACACGGCGCACGCCGCGCGCGATTGAAAAGCCTTGCCGCGCACCACATCTGCGCTCAGCTCGGCATAGTTGCCGACGAAGGCGGCGCGCTCACCAACTTTTGCGCTGTTCTTGCCGCCTGTGTCGATCAGGATTGATTTCGGCTCAGGCAGCTCGTTTTGACCGTGCGTTTTGTGGATTGGCGCGAATAACACCACGCCGTTCAGCTTCTGCGCGCCGATCAGCACGCGCGCCGCCGCCACATAGCGCACGTCTAGATGCCCCACAGGCAAGGCGCTCAGAAAATTCTCGCTGCCCGAGATCATTAGGCCGATCTCATCCATTGGCGCGCTCAGCATCACGCGCAAGGCATTCGCCTGACTGCCTTTCAAGCGCGCCGTTAGGTTGCCCATTGTGTCAATAACCACGTCTTCAAGCCGATCTTTGGTCAGCTCGAGCAGCAACTGGCGCACCTCGCGCTCTTCGCCTGAGACGCCGATCGCCTCTGAAAGTTTTTTCAACGTCTCGCGCAAGCCCTCAGCCATCTTTTTTCTCCGTTCGCTCAGGCGCATCCCACACAATCTGACTCAGGAATTGCTCGTCAAGTGCGGCGATGAACTCCGCTAGCAAGCGCCCGCCGCGCTCGATATCGCGCAGGTCAACCGTCTCGACCGTTGTGTGCATATTGCGCGTCGGAATGCTCAGCAGGGCAGTTGGGATGCCATCGCGACTGATCTGAATCGCCCAGGCGTCCGTGCTGCTCGCCATTGGCACTGGCTCAATCGGCAGCGACATCTCAAGCCGTTCAGCCGTCTTTTTGATCGCCTCGAAGAGCGCAGGATGGAAGTTCGCGCCGAGCGCTAACGGCACGCCGCCGCCCAACTCAAAGGTCGGACTCGGCACGTTCGGCTGTGGCGCGAAGGTCACGTCCAAAGCGATGGCAATATCAGGATTCAAGCGATGCGCTTCAGCGCGCGCGCCGTGCAAACCGACCTCTTCTTGCACGCTGGCAACTGCCAGCACGTCCCAAGTGTGCTTCAAGCGCTGCAGCGCGTCCAGACAGGCTGTCACGACGGCGATGCAAGCGCGGTCGTCTATCGCCTTGCCCGCCACGCGCCGCTCTTGCAGTTCGAACAGAGGCAAATCCATGGTGACGACGTCGCCGACGCACACGCGCCGCGCCACCTCTTCAGCCGGCAAGCCGAGATCGATGTAAATCTCTTCAAGGCGCGGGTAGCGCTTGCGCTCGTCGCTGCTCAGCATGCTCAGCGGGCGCGCGCCGACCACGCCTTGCAATGCACCATCGCGCGTGTGGACTAGCACAGGCTTGCCGACGATGGCGCGGCTATCAATGCCGCCTAGCTCGCTCACGCGCAGAAACGCGCCCTCTATGTGACTGACAATCATCCCGATCTCGTCCATGTGGGCGCAGAGCATGATCTTGCGGCGTGGCTGCGCGCCGCTGCCGTATTTGTAAGCGACCAAACTGCCCATGCGGCTGATCTCTTGCGCGTCGGTCAGCGGCTGCCACGCCGCAAGGATCGCCTCGCGCGCGGCAGTCTCGTAGCCTGAAGGCGCGTGTAACTCGCTCAGCGTTTTCAGATGCGCTTTGATGTCCACGGTCTATTCAAGATTCCTCGCGATTCTCAGAGTGAGTCAGGTGTCGGTGTCTCAAAAGGCGCCGTTGGGAATGGGATCGGCGTCTCAGTCGGCGTCTCAGTTGTCAGGAATGGAATAGGTGTCTCGGTCGGCGGCACGGGCGTCGAAGTTGGCGGAAGAGGCGTCGAAGTTGGCGGAAGGGGTGTTGCCGTCGGCGGCACAATGACGATCGGCGTCACAGTTGGGAAGAAGAACAGTGTCGCCGTTGGAGAAAAGAATGGCGTGGCAGTCGGGAAGAGAATCGGCGTCGGCGAGAAGAAGAAGAATTGCGTCGGCGTCGGCTGAATGAAGATCGGGCTGGTCGGCGAGGGCAGCGGGCCAATCGGAGTGATGCTGGGCGTCACAAGCAGTCTGGGCGTCTCGATGAACAATTGGAAAGGCGTTGGAGTCTCGGCGGGCATAATGCTGCGCGGAGACGGACGGATCGCCAAAAGCAGAAAACCGACGCAATAGCACGGAATGGTCGCCAAGATAATTCCGAGCAGCGTCAGCTGAATAGTGCGCTGACGGCCCGCTGTGACACTCACCATGCCTTCCAGTCCATTGAGGCGCACAAGGCATAACCTTCAGCGCCTGAGTGTAGCACTCAACACGCCGCTGTGTCAATGTCCATTTTCGCAGATCGGCGCTGCGCAGGGCTGCGCGATGCGGTCGCTATCGCGCGCCAGCCGAGCAGTGTGCCATATGAGACGCCGTAGAAGTCCGTATTACCGTATCCGAGCGCATCCAGCATGATGAGCGTCACGTTGGCGGCATTTCCGTAGCTGTTGAAAGCGCTCAGACCGATGCCTTTTTGCTCGTGATTCCGCTCTGCAAGTGGTTGAAGGCGTCAACGCTCAGCGCGATCGGCTCATCGGCGAGCTTTTCCCTCGCTCAGCAACGCGATACGCAACCTAGCGCAGGCGGGGCGGCTCAAGCCCAGCCTTGAATGGAGCGCGTCGCCTTGCTCGATCAGCGCGATACCCCGGCCTATGTGCTTTGTACGCACGTCCGCCAAGCGCTTGAGGCAGATGGTTGCTTATGACTCCTGACGGTCAGTTGATCTCGATAGCGAATGAGCCGAGCATCTCGCTGAAGATCGGCATCACTTCATCTTGGCGCTCGACGGAGCAGGTAGTAGTCAGGCTGAAGAGAATGCCGTTGGCGATGTAAAAGGTCTGCGTTTGCAGCACTTCGGTCTGACTTTCCTCGTTGAACCATGTGTAGACCTGATAGCGCCCCTCGACGGCGCGCCCAGTGACGGCGCCTTCGTCTTGCAGCGTAAAGCGCGGATATTCCCGCTCCTGCGCGCGGCGCGCGTTCTGCAGCACAGCATCCACCGTGACGTCTGGCTGCACAGCCTGCAGGGTGATGATCAAGTTTGAGCGCAGCTGATTTTCGCCGCGCGGCGGCTCGATGAGCATCGCCTGGATTTGCGGCGTAGCGTTCACGAACCAGTTGGATGGCACGCGCAGCGAGAAGGCCGGCCCTTGAAAATGGACCCACATCGGTGTAGCCAAGAGTTTGCTCCTTAGTTACAAATTTGCGAACCACGCATAGCTTACCGAAAATAGGGCGGATTGCCGACACCTGCCCTACAGCTGCTTCACTGCGGCAGGAGACTTCTGGCAAGATTCAAAGCATCTCTGCCCACTCTGGCTATGCTATGCCCAACCTCTTGCAAAGTCTGGACGCCTTTATCAATAACACCTTTGGCATCGATCGTGATATCAAGCTTGGCACCAGCTCCCACGAGGAGCGTCGCGCCGAGCGCGCCGCCGATGCGAATTTTGCCTTCGTCATAGCCGAATTTGATATCAGCTTGCACGCCGATGCCATAGCTAACATAGCCGCTGGCAGTCGCACCAAGGCTTAGTCCGTCCACAATTTGATGGGTGTAGCTGACCTTGCCCTCTGCCTTGGCACCTGCAAAAAGCTCGCCGCTTGCGCCCACATAAGCCTGACCTGCTCGCAAGACTGCGCCTGCCTCGCCATGCGCTTGCGCGCCGACGTAAGCCTGCCCCGCCGCTTGCAAGCCACCAATCTCAGCCGAGACACCCGCGCGCCCCAGATAGACGCCCCCTTGGAACGAAGCACCAATTTTGACGCCCTCGCGCCCGATTGAGGCTTCCCACTCGCCGGATGTATCGTAGCTGCCCAGCTCAGCGTAAGCGCTTCCCTTGAGCGCGCCCACTTGAAAGTCCCGAGCGTAGTGTAGCAGAGCGCCGCGCTGACTCCATAGCTCGCCGCCTGCCAGCACCACTTTGGCATCCACGCTGCGGTTGATGAACTTTTCGTCAGCGCCGTCAGCGTACTTGCCGAACAAGTGCCGCTTGCTGAACTGATGCCACAGCTTCTTTATCTTGCCTTGCGCAGGATCGGCGCCGATGTAGTTCTCGAACATCCTCAACGGCGAGAGCGCCACGCTCCTCCCCACGTCCAGCGCCAGAAGCCTACCGCTGAGGCCGGACGCACTGCTGTCGCTGACGGCTGAACCAGTTACGCCGTTGGAGCTAGTGCCGTTTGGCAAAAAGAGCTGCCCTGCCTGCTCTTCGGCAGCTCGCAAAACCTGTGCGATACGCGCGGCCTGTGCGCTGCCCGCGCGCAAGGCGTTCACGAGGCGCTCTAGCCCCGGCAGCACAAGGCTCTCCATCTCGTCATAAAAACGATTGGCGCCAACGCCGATCCAGCCGCCATCACGCAACTGAGACATGCAGTTATACGCTTGCCGCCACAGCGCCAGCGTCTGATCACCTTGCTGTGCGAATTGCGCCGCGATCTGCTCGAGCTGATCGTAATCAGCCTGAATTTTGTCTGCGTTCGCCATAGCCGAATCACCCCGCCTGTTGCCAAGTAACATACCCACGATTGTACGCTGAGCTGCTGCGCAGGATCAAAAAGAATGCGCAAAAATCTCTGCCGCGCGCTTAATCGCTACGCAGTTTTTGCAAGTTTTTTACGCGCTTTTGCAAGCCCGGCAACCTGAGCGCGGCGCGTTGATCGCCCAGGTCTTATGGATCGCGCAGCCTCCGCAAGCTGACGTAAGACGCGCAGTACGTAAAATGCTCGCGGCAAGGCAAAAGAGTCAGAAGACGTTGAGCACATAGCTGCTATTCAAGCGACAGGCCTGAGCGAGCAGATCACAGCAGCAATCGAGGCCAACTTGAAGCGCCTTGACATCTTACAAGTTAGCCGCCAGGCGGCGTGTTGGTCGGCGGGCGCGGGCTGATCACGATCCAGACCGTGCAAGAGGCGCGCATCTCGCTCAGGCTATCGAAGACCGCCAATCGGAAGCGATAATCGCCCGGCTGAAAGGCTGCCACTGCGAACTGACCCAGCACGCCTTTCTGCGGCATCGGCGACGTCTTGCTATCCAACACGCCGAACTCGCCGCCGGTGCTCGGTCCGCTGATCTCAAGCGTGTAGAAGGCGAAGTCGGGAATGTAGGCCGTGCCGACCACAGTCAGTGTATCGAAGACGCGCATACCATTAGCGGGCACTTCCAGCGCCGCCTGCTCAGAGTTGCAGCCGATAGGCGTCGGATAGCCTGCGATGACCGTGCCGACAGGCGTCGGCGACGCGACCGCTGTCAGTTGCAGAAATGCGCCGCCGCTGAGCGCCTGCGCCGTGACCGTTAGGAAGATGCTCTCGGCATCGTTGCCATCGCCGCCCGGCGTGCTGGTGACAAAGCGCTGCTCAGCGCCCGACTCAGGCGCGATAGGCAACCCTGCGCTCAGCAAGTCAGCGCGCAAGGTCGGCGCGACCACTGTGGCAATAGCCAGCGTCCCTAAGCCCAGCTCCACCAGACCAATCGTCCACGTCAGCGCGCGCGCGCGTCGCTGCTCTTCAAGCTCGCGCTCCAGCTCGAACTCGGCAGCGCGCAGCCCAGCCTGCGCTGCAAAGAAGCGCCCTAGCCAGAACAACACGCCCGCTGCGCAGAATAGATAGATTGCCGGCGCGATCTGTTCGATCAGGTAGACGAGCTGCGTCATCCGATGCGCCCTCTCAGTCGCGCAGAGCCCTCAGCACGGCGCGCACTAGCTTCTCCAGCTTGGGCGCGATCACGTCCCGCCCGATGCTCAGCACGTCCGCGTGCGAGACTGCCTGCCCGCTCTGCTCGCCCTTGACCAACATATTGGTGATGCCCGAGAAACCCAGCACGCGGATGCCGCCATGCCGGGCCACAGTCACCTCGCCGACCGTAGACATGCCGACAGCGTCCGCGCCGAGCCGCTGCAACATCCGAACCTCGGCGGGGGTCTCGAAACTCGGACCTGATAAGCCGATGTAGACGCCCTCGCGCAGCACGATGCCCTGCGCTTGCGCCGCTTGCCGCGCCAATTGGCATAGCTGTGGATCGTAGGCATCGCTCATATCTAGGAAGCGCTCGCCCAAGTTCGGATCGTTGCGCCCGACCAGCGGATGAATGCCTGCCATGCCCATGAAATTGATGTGATCAGTGATCAGCATCAGGTCGCCCGCGCTGAAAGCCGGATTCAAACCGCCCGCTGCATTGGTCACAATCAGAATCTTCACGCCGATGCGCTGCATCACGCGGATCGGGAAAGTGACCGCTTGCATGGAGTAGCCTTCGTAATAATGAACGCGTCCCTGCATTGCCAGAATCGGGACGCCTTCCAGCGTGCCCGCCACAAAACGATTGCGATGCCCGGCCACTTCGGATTGCGGGAAACGCAAAATCTCGTTGTAGGGAATGTAATCGGCGTTCTCGATGCACTCTGCCAGCGCGCCGAGCCCGCTACCCAAGATCAGGCCGACCTTCGGCTTGACGGACGTGCGCGCGCGAATCGCCTCAACCGCTAGATCGTAATCGCTCAGTGTGTAGTGATCCTGTGGTGTCATAATCTGCAAGCCCTTGTTGCACAAGAGTTGGGAAAGCGCTCAATCGAGGTTGTGAAGCCTCTTGGCGCGCGCGATCAGGTCGTCAATAGGAGGCTCAGGGCGCGGCGCCGCGCCGATTGGGTCACAGACGGTCGACATGCCTAAAAGCGCATAAGCAACGTTCAACATGCCATAGCTGAGCGCCTCAGTATCGTAGCCACCTTCTTGCACAAAGATGATCCTGCCGCCGCATAGCGCGTCCGCCATTGCGATCAGCTCGCGGCTCAGGTGGGCGTAGCCGCTCAGGGTCAGTTGCAAGCCGCCTAGCGGATCGCGCCAATGCGCATCGAAGCCTGCCGAGACGATTATCAGCTGCGGGCGGAAACGCCGCGCCGCTGACCACAGCACCTCCGCGTAGAGCCGCTTGAAGCCTTCATCGCCGACGCCGGCTGGCAGCGGCAAATTGAGCGTCGTGCCTGCGCCCGCACCTGCGCCCGTCTCGTGCAGCGCGCCTGTGCCGGGATACCACGGCGATTGGTGCGTGGAGCAGAAATAGACCGAGCCGTCTTCATAGAAGATATCTTGCGTGCCGTTGCCGTGATGCACGTCGTAGTCCACGATCAGGATGCGCTGCACGCCATAGGCGCGCTGCGCGTGGCGCGCCGCGATTGCCACGTTCGCCAACAGGCAGAAGCCCATCGCCATCTCAGGGATAGCGTGATGGCCGGGCGGGCGAATCGCCACCAGCGCGTTGTGGGCCTCGCCTGTACAGACAGCTTGCACAGCGCGCAAGGCGGCGCCGCACGCGAGCCGCGCCGCGCCGAGCGACTCAGGCAGCGCGTAGGTATCCGCGCCGAGCTGCACGCCATTTTGCTGCTCAGTCCACTTCAGCAGATCGAGGTAGTCTCGCGTATGGACGCTCAAGATGTGCGCGTCGCTGGCAGGCTCAGGCGTCAGGCGCAGCAGCTGGCTGTAGATCGGCGCAGCGGCAATGCGCGCTTGCACAGCAGCGAGGCGCGCCGCGTTCTCGACGTGCCCTGGCAACGTGTGAACCTGCACGCGCTCATCAGTGATATAAGCTGTGGTCACTGGGTTGATCGCTCCCTTTCAAGCGCCCGGCAGTTTGATGCTGAACGTGGTGCCAACGCCTTCCTCGCTCTCGAACCAAATGCGCCCGCCCATTGCGTCCAGCTCCGCCTTGACCAAATACAGGCTGATGCCGTAGCCGAATTCCGCCATCACCTGCGGCTGCCGCGCGCGCTGAAACGGCGCGAAAACGCGCTCGGCCTCTTTCGGGCGAATGCCGCAGCCCTGATCCACAATATCAATCTGCACCACTTCGCTCGGCAGCAGGCGCGCCGCGCGCAGGGTGACCGGCGTGTTGGGTGGGCTGTACATCAGCGCGTTGCGCAGCACATCGTAGAGCGCTCTGCGCAGATACTCCGGCGAGGCGACTACTGTGATGTCGCTCGGAATTTGCAGCACCAGCCTATCGCGCAGCGTCTCGGCGTGAATCGCATCCATCGGCTGCTCTTGAATCAGCCCTTCCAAGAAGTCTTCCACGAATTCCGCCAGTTTCAGCTTACGTCGGTCGCGGCTGACAAGCGATGGCAACTGACCTGTGCGCAGCACCTCCAGCCGATAGAGCTGATTGAGCAACATCTCTAGGCGGTACATGTGCGTGGCGATGATTTCGGCAAAGCCCTTGACGCGCTCTGCCAATTGATCGGCGGTCATGCCTTGCGGGCGCTTGCGCATCAATTGCAAGATCAAATCGGCGTGACCGCGCGAGCTTTCAACCGCGAGCCGCGCCTCATTGCGGAAAGTGGACATGAACTCGCGCAGCGCGTTCCAGTCGGTCTGCTCCATGCTGATCAGCGTGTAGAGCTGGCCGCTATTGCCTTGCACAGAGACCGCCCAGCACGGGATGTATGCGCCTGTCATCAGGGTGTGGAAGCGAATTGGCTCGCCTGTGCTGAGCGCGCGCGCTCGGATCTCATTGGCGCTCGGGCCATCAGAGCGGCGCGCATCGAGCAGCATGGCAGCTGCCACCCAACCCTCAGCGCGGATCAGCGTCAGGTTCGGGCCAAGCATCGCGCGCGCCGCCTCGTTATCCATCACGAGGCGGTCGGCTGAGTCGAAGACCAAAATGCCATAGCCCATGCGGTCAATCAGCCGCTTCAGGTCAAGGTCGGGCGGTGGTATCGAGCTTGAATCGCTCATGGCACTGCTCTCGCATGTGCAAATGCCGCTCTCACACGCCAGATAGCTTAGCACGCGCCGCGCTTTTCGCGCAACGTAGCATAGCCTTGCTGCCGGCGCGGCTGCCGCAAGGCTTGTCTTTGGCTCAGAAATAGCGCGCGCGCCAGCACGGCGACTCCGCCGCCGACCAGCACGCCGAACCACAGCTGCACAAAGCGCGCAACCAATGTCACAAAACCTGCTTGCGGCGCGCTCAAGCCGACCAAATGCTGTAGCGCGCCTGTGATCGTCAGATCAGAAGCGCCGATGCTGCCCGGCATTCCGCTTAGCGCGCCCGCCACCACTGAAAGGCTGATCACCAAGAGCGCTTGAGCAAACGTCTCAAACTCTGCCGGCAAACCAATGCCGACTAGGATTAGATACACGCCGAGTCCATCAAGCGCGTTGGCGAGCGTGCCGAGTCCGACAGCGAAGATCAGGTTAGGCAGCTGCACAATCTGGTAGCTGCTCTCATAAAAGACCTTGAAGCTGCGCGCGAAGCGCCCGATATACGGCAGGCGACTGAGCATCTGCAACAACGCCATGCACAGCGGACGATATTGCAAGATTGCGATGCCCGAAAGCAACGCGCCGAGCGTCGTGAACACAATTGACCAGTATTCATGCGCGGCGAGGTTCAAGATTGACCACGCAATCAGCAACAGGACTGCCATCCCGTCTGAGAGCCGCTCAGAGGCGACTACGGGCAAGGTCTGGGCGATTGGCGCGCCTGTCAGCCGTTGCAGCAGCATGCTCTTGAGCGCCTCTGCAGCCTTGCCCGGACTGATCGCCAATGGAAAGCCGATCAGAAAGACCGCCGCGCTCTCTCTGACCGAGATATTCCGAACGCCGACCACGCGCAGGTAAAAGTGCCACTTCACAAAGCGCAGCAGCCAATTCGCCACCCGCAGCAGCAAGATAGGCACCATCAGCCACCACGTGAAGCGCATGGCATGCGCCAGTAGCGCTGAGAGATCGCTGAGCAGCGCCACGCCTACAAAAGCGAGGAAGCCCAAGCCTAAGCCGATGATCAGCAGCCGCGCAAGGTCTCTTCGCAAGCGCGCGCCCTCGTTCTATCCAATCGGGATTGGCGGAGTCCTAGTCGCGGTGATAGCAGGTGCGCTTGCATTCAATGCATACGCGCGCTCGCCAATTCGTGCAAGCTGCGCCAGCGCGCCGCTATGATACTTACAGGACGGACAGTAGCAGGTCGGACAGTAACCACTTTCTGCGAGGTCGCTCTCGCCATGACGCGCTTTCCCTCGGCATGGCTCTCATACATACAGATTGTGACAACACGAGAGCGGGCATTCTAGCTTGGGCTAATTTCGGTCAGGAGGTGACGGCTCTGCCAAGTTCCAATTATACTCAACGCGGCGCGAAGGTGTGCGGCGCGTTTTCAGGTTCGTCCAATTGCGCTATGATCGCTGAGCGAACGCTGAGCCAATGTGGAGCGCACAGCGACTGACAGAATGACTGAGTCTGCCGCATCTGAGCAGCGCGCATCCGCTCAACCCGAGCCGATTCCGACCGTTGTTCCTGAGCGCCACCTGACGCCTGAATTCCCTGACGCGCCGCACGGCGTCGCTTTCATCGGCGATGCGCCGCCCAGACCTGCGCGCCCGAGACGTCACAAGCCGCGCCAAACCAGGCTGCCCCTGCCCAAGCCGCAAATCAGGCAGGCCTTTCTGCTGCTCACGTTGGTCAGCGCGCTGCGCACGCTGAGCATCACCTTTGCCGCTGCTGTCATGGCTGCCACTATCTTCATGTGGTGGACTTCGCCCGATTTCTTGCCCGCTCAGGCGCGCCGCGACTTGGCGCCTGTGCAGGCGACCGCTCGCCTGCTCGCTTTTGCCACGCCAACCTTGCTGCCAACCCCGATTTGGTTCAACCGCATCGGCATTCTGGCAGGTCACAGCGGCATGACCGCGCCCGATGGCAGCCGCCGCGAGCAGCCTGATCCTGGCGCCGTCTGTCCTGATGGTTTCTACGAGCGCCTCGTGACTGAAGCCGTTGCGGAGCGCGCCGCTGCCATACTGCGCGCGCGCGGCTACACTGTGGATATCCTCGAAGAGTTCGATCCGCGCCTGAACGGCTATGAAGCGGCGGCGTTCGTCTCGCTGCACGCCGATTCGTGCGCAGACTTCGGCTACGGCGGTTATAAATCCACTTATCCCGCTGCCCGCACCTTGATCCGCGATCAGGATATCCGCCTGAACGAATGCATCCGCCTGAATTATGAGCGCTTGACAGGTTTGCCGTTCCAGCCAGGCAGCATCACGGATAACATGCTGCTCTACCACGCCTTTAGGAAGATCGGAGTGCGCACGCCTGCCAACATCCTAGAGCTTGGCTTTTTGAGCCACGACCGCGACCTGCTACAAAATCACCCCGATCGCGTCGCGCTGGCAGTCGCCAATGGCATTTTGTGTTTCTTAGAGCCACAAACGCCTTGAGGAGTCTTTGACGATGCAACTGAGCGATAAAGGGTTCGATAAGGAGTTGGTCATGTACAGCCGCAGCACGCCGTGTCCTTTTGTAAGCATTGCGCGGCGCGTGCTGGAGCGCGAAGGCGTGCCTTACCGCGAGCTGCTGATTGACCGCGATAAGCGCTATGAAGCGCGCGTGCTGGAGTGGACAGGTTTTCTCTCCGTGCCGACTCTTATCGTGGCATGGCGCGGCGAAGAGCTGCCTTACGAGCCGCCAGCGCCCTTGCCGCACGGCGCCTCTCCGCGCGGTATCGACCGCGGCAGCATGCTCACCGAAGCGAGCGAAGAAGAACTCTTGGCTTGGCTGCGCAAGCATGGTTTTTTGAGCTAACACACTTTTGAGGAGCGTTCGCTTATGTACATTCTCGCCCTTGATCAAGGCACGACAAGCTCGCGCGCCATCCTCTTCAACCGCGATGGCAAGCCGATCAGCGCAGCGCAGAAGGAATTTCCGCAACTTTACCCGCAACCTGGCTGGGTTGAACACGACCCATTCGATATCTGGAGCACACAGCTCAGCGTGGCAAGCGAGGCCCTCGCGCGCGCCAACGCTAGTCCGCGCGACGTGGCAGCCATCGGCATCACCAACCAACGCGAGACCACCCTCATCTGGG
>JAGHYP010000296.1 GCA_017743585.1 Chloroflexota bacterium | reverse complement strand
GATTTTGACGGCGCGCGAGAGCGGCATCAACAGCGCAGACAACTTCGCAGGGCGCACTTTCTGCCGCATCCAAGACGGCGGCTTGACCGATTGGGTTCTGCCTGTGCTCGCCATGCGCAGCAACGGCTTCGAGCCATTTTCGAGCCTCGGCAGCGTGCGCCGCCTGCCCGATGTGCCTTCAATGTTGCGCGCCGTCGCGCTCAACGAATGCATCGGCGCTATTGAGACAGGCGCGCTCAGCCGCTATCGCGTGGAAGGCTTGGATTTGCAGCAGGCGCTGCGCGTGGTGCTGACCACGCCTGAAGTGCCGCTCGGCGGCTTGGTCGTCTCGCCATTGATGCCTGCCAACCTCAGCGCGCAAGTGCGCCAAATTTTCCTCGATCCTGAGATGCGTCAGGCATGGCGCGCCGTTGTGAACGCTGACGCCTTCGTGCCTGCGGAGTCTGGTCGCATGGCGGCGCTCGACGCGCTCCTACAGCTCGCCGCGCTCGATCTGTTGGCTGCCAGCCGATAGCATGACGTCCAGCGCGTCGCCGCCTGCCGATCTGGCGGTCATCATCGTCACTTGGAACGTCCGCGAGCTGGTTTTAGACGCGCTGCGCGCCCTGACAGCCGATCTGGCGACCACCTCGCTCGATTGGCGCGTCACGGTCGTGGATAACGCCTCGGCTGATGGCACGGCAGCCGCCGTGCGCGCCGCCGATTTCAACGGCGTAGAGGTGATCGAGAGCGAGGTCAACCTCGGCTTTGGCGCGGGCAACAACCTCGCCTTGCGCGCGCTCGGCTTCAGCGATTCGCCCGGACGTGCGCATGGCGCGCCGCGCGCCGTCTTCTTGCTGAATCCTGATACGCTTGTGCAGGCTGGCGCCGTCGCTGCGCTTTACGAGGCGCTGTTCAGCTTGCCGCGGGCAGGCTTGGTCGGCGCGCGGCTGACCTACGCCGATGGATCGTTACAACACAGCGCCTTTCGTTTTCCCGGCCTGATGCAAATTGCGCTTGATCTGCTGCCGTTGCCGCCCGCGCTGCACGGCAGGCTCTACCAGAGCGCGTTGAACGGACGTTATCCGCGCCGCCGCTACACCGCTGATCAGCCGCCATTCGCCGTTGAGCATACGCTCGGCGCGGCGATGATGGCGCGCCGCGAGGCGATTGAGGCAGCAGGACTATTCGATGAGGGCTACTTCATGTACGCTGAAGAGCTGGATTGGAGCATGCGCATTCGGCGCGCCGGCTGGGAGATCTATCTCGTGCCGAGCGCGCACATCATACACCTTGAAGGTCAGAGCGCGCGGCAGGTGCGCCCGCAGAGCATCGTGCATCTATGGCGCAGTCGCCTGCGTTTTTACCGCAAGTTTTATGGGCCGCTGCGCGCGCAGCTGGCTGAGCGGCTGATTCAGCTCGGAATGCGTTTCCAGATCGGCAAGGCGCGCCGCATGGAAGCGCGCGGCATGCTCAGCGCCGCCGAGTGCGAAGCGCTGATCGATGCGTATCGCAAGGTGATGCGCCTGTGCAGACGCTGATCGCCGTCATTTTGACCAAAAACGAAGAAGCACACATCGCAGCTTGCATCGAGTCTGTGCGCTGGGCAGACGCAGTGGTCGTCTTCGATTCGTTCAGCACAGATCGGACACTCGCCATTGCCGAGCGCTGTGGCGCGCAGATCGTGCAGCACGCTTTTGAGAATTACAGCGCGCAACGCGAAGCGGCGCTGCGCCTGCTCGAAGCGCAGAGCGAGTGGATATTCTTCATTGACGCTGATGAGCGCTCCAGCGCCGAGCAAGCGGCTGAGATGCGCGCAGCCATTGCGCACACGGCGCATAACGGCTTCTGGATTCCGCGCCACAACTATATCTTCGGCAAGCTGACGCGCGGCGGCGGCTGGTATCCTGACCATCAGTTGCGGCTATTGCGCCCGCGTCATGCGCGCTACGATCTGAGCCGCAAGGTGCATGAGTTGGTGATTTTGGAAGGCACGGCAGGGTATCTGAGCACGCCGCTTGTGCATCACAACTATCGCGACGTGCGTCAATTTCACGCGAAGCAACAGCGCTACACTGCCCTCGCTGCGCAGGAGCTATTCAAGCAAGGCGTGCGCGCCAAGCCGCAGAATTACATCTTGCAGCCGTTGCGCCACTTCCAATGGCGCTTCCTGACGCTAGGCGGCTACCGCGATGGCTTACACGGCTTGCGGCTCTCGCTGCTGATGGCATACTACGAGTGGCGCAAATACCTCTTGCTCGGCCGCTTGTGGCGGCAGAGAGATCAGCTGCGCTGAAGGATTTCGACGATTGCGTGCAAGCCGCCTGAGACAAGGCTGTGCCCGCCCAGCACAACGGGGATCGGCGCGGTCGCGGCGGCGAAGGTGAAGGCGCGCAGCCACTCATCTTCGATCGCCCAGTGCCATAGCAGGTCGGAAGCATAGCGATCGGCAACGCTCGGCGTGATGCCGCGCGCAGCGAACAACACGCGCGTATCGAACAGCACGGCGTCTGCCATCTCAGCGAGCTGCTCGAAGAAGCCCTCAACGCCCAGTGTCTCCAGCATCGGCAAGAGCATTGAGCGCACCTCGCCGCGCGCCTCGCGCTCGCTGGCGACCATGCCGCGCTCTTCGGCGAACACGCGCGTCCACACGCGGCAGACTCGGTTGAGCGCGCTCCAGGCGGCAGGCGAGACTCGTCCGATCAGCGCAATGGTCTTGCCATCTTGCCGCAATATGTCCAGCACTGCTTCGATAGGAATCGAAGATAGGCGCACGTCGTCTAGAGCGGCGCGCAAGTTGGGCAAGATATCAGGATGTTGCGCGAGCAGGGCGAGGTCGGTCGGGGTGTCGATGTCAAAGCCAGTAGCGGGTCGCAAGGTCGAGAGCGCGCGCACTTCATAGCCGCCGCTCTCGCGCAGCGCCCAAGCGATACTGTTATCGCGCCGCTGGTCGGCGAGGATCGGCAGCGCGTGCGCCGTGCGCGTGAAGCCAATCCAATCGCTGCTATGCAGGTTGTTGGTCAGCGCAAGGCGGTCGGGCAGGTT
>JAGHYP010000295.1 GCA_017743585.1 Chloroflexota bacterium | reverse complement strand
GATACTGGCGGCTCAGTGCGACAGCCGGCGGCAATGTGCGGCATCGTCGGCATCAAGCCGAGCTACGGGCGAGTCTCGCGCTATGGCTTGATCGCCTATGCATCTTCGCTTGACCAAATCGGCACGTTCGGGCGCACTGTGCGCGATGCAGCGCTGCTGCTGCAGGTCATCAGCGGTCACGATCCGATGGACTCGACTAGTTTGAACGTCCCTGTGCCTGATTACAGCGCGGCGCTCACAGGCGAGATCAAAGGGATGCGCATTGGCGTGCCGAAGGAATATTTCATCAGCGGCATGCAGCCTGAGGTGGAGGCGGCTGTGCGCGCTGCGATTGCACATTTGGAGTCGCTTGGCGCAGAGCTGCGCGAGGTGAGTTTGCCGCACACAGAGTACGGCCTGCCGATCTACTATCTGATTGCGCCGGCCGAGGCGAGCGCGAATTTGGCGCGCTTCGACGGCGTGCGCTACGGCC
Source organism: Chloroflexota bacterium (assembly GCA_017743585.1). GTDB lineage: Bacteria > Chloroflexota > Anaerolineae > Aggregatilineales > UBA2796 > CP2-2F. The sequence goes on along the minus strand of JAGHYP010000295.1, from coordinate 2,566 downwards.
CGCGCTTCCAAGATGGCAGCGGCATGTGGGATATGTATCGTAGCACGCGCGGCAAAGGCTTCGGCAAGGAAGTCAAGAGGCGCATCATGCTCGGCACGTATGCGCTCTCAGCGGGCTACTACGACGCATACTACCTGAAGGCGCAGAAAGGTCGCACGTTGATCAAGCGCGACTTCGACCGCGCCTTCGCCGAAGTGGATGTGATCGCCACGCCGACGACGCCGCGCACTGCCTTCCGCATCGGCGAGAAAGTGGACGATCCACTGCAGATGTACCTCGAAGATATTTTCACGCTGCCCGTGAACTTGGCGGGCATTTGCGGCATCAGCTTGCCGTGCGGCTATGACTCTGAGAATCTGCCAATCGGCTTGCAGCTGCTAGCGCCTGCGCTGGGCGAGGAAAAAGCATTGCGCGTCGCCTATGCTTACGAGCAAAGCACAACGTGGCACACGCGAGCGCCCGCTTTCATCGAACCCTAAGACTTAGGGATAGCCTGGATCGGTCTGCGGGCGCCGCGCAGCGCGCGCTCGACAAAGATAACAGGGGGGTTCGCTTTTCATGAAGGTCATCATCCCACTGGCAGGCTTCGGCACGCGCCTGCGCCCCCATACGTTCACCAAGCCGAAGCCGCTCATCAACGTGGCGGGCAAGGCAGTGCTCGGTCACTTGCTAGATAAGCTCGCGCCGCTGGACGTGGAAGAATACATTTTCATCGTCGGCTACTTGGGCGATCAAGTTGAGGCGTATGTGCGCGCCAACTATCCGATCAAGGCGCGCTTCGTCGAGCAGACCGAGATGCTCGGTCAGGCGCATGCCATCTATCTTGCCAAAGAGCATCTGCAGGCAGATACGCCCGTCTTCGTCATCTTCGTGGATACGCTCTTTGAGGCGGATTTGAGCAACTTGCAGCAAGATGGCAGCGACGCGCTGATCTTCGTCAAAGAGGTGGACGACCCACGTCCGTTCGGCGTGGTCACGCTGAACGAGCGCGGCGAGATCACGCGCTTTATCGAAAAACCCGCCACAACCGAGAACAAATTGGTTGTGGTCGGCTTGTATTACTTTGCGCGCAGCCTGCCGCTGCTAGCGGCGATTGAGCAACTCATGGCGCGCGGGATCATGACCAAGAATGAGTACTTTCTGGCAGACGCCATGCAATTGATGGTGCAAGACGGCATGAAATTTCACACGCGGCAGGTCTCAGAGTGGCTCGATTGCGGTCGAGCGGAGACTGTGCTGGCGACCAATCGCTATTTGCTCGAGCACGGTCACGATAACAGCGCGCAACTGACGCACTACACGCAGACGATCATCATCCCGCCTGTGCATATCGACCCGTCGGCGCGCATTGTGCGCTCAGTGGTCGGGCCGCACGTGACCATCGCCGCCAACGCCGTGATCGAAGATTGCCTTGTGCGCGATAGCATCATTGACGAGGGCGCGTTCTGCAAAGATACGCTCTTGGCGCAGAGCTTGGTCGGGCGCAACGCGCGAGTGGAAGGGCGCTTCCGCGCCGTCAACGTCGGCGATTCATCCGTGTTGGGCTTCGCATGAGGAGGTGGAGAGCATGAGAGATTTCGTCGCGCGGCGCGTGCGCGCCATTCCGCCTTCAGGCATTCGGCGCTTCTTCGATATCGCCGCCACAATGGACGACGTAATCTCGCTCGGCATTGGCGAGCCTGACTTCGTCACGCCGCCAGGCTTGCTGCAGGCGGGCATTCAGTCTTTGCAGCGCGGCAGCACGCACTACACGAGCAACTCAGGCATTTACGAGCTGCGCGTCGCGCTCTCGCGTTACATCGCGCGGCTGTACGGGATTGAGTATCATCCTGAGCACGAGCTTTTGATCACAGTCGGCGTCAGCGAGGCGCTGTATCTCGCGCTGACCGCGATCCTCGACCCTGAAGACGAGGTGATCGTGCCAGAGCCGTGCTTCGTCGCCTACATGCCCGAAGTGACGCTCGCCGGCGGCGTGCCCGTGCCGATTCCAACTTACGCCGCCGATGATTTTCAGGTGACGGCGGCGCGCATTGCCGAGAAGATCACGCCGCGCACCAAAGCGCTCTTGATCGGCTATCCGAACAATCCAACGGGCGCGGTGATGAGCCGCGAGCGGCTGCTGGAGATCGCGCAGCTCGCTGAGCAGCATGACCTGTTGGTCATCTCGGATGAAATCTACGACCGCTTGGTCTACGGCGTGCCGCATATCCAATTCGCAACCCTGCCGAGCATGCGCGAGCGCACGATTGTGCTGAGCGGCTTCAGCAAGAGTCACGCCATGACGGGCTGGCGGATTGGCTACGCGGCGGGCAACGCTGAGCTGATCGGCATGATGCGCAAAATCCATCAGTATACGATCATGTCCGCGCCGACCACAGCGCAGGAGGCGTTATTGGCGGCGCTTGAGACGAGCGAGCCAGAGGTTGAGGCGATGCGCGAGGAGTACGATCGGCGGCGCAAGCTGATCGTGAGCGGCTTCAACGCGCTCGGATTGCCTTGTTTTGAGCCGCGCGGCGCTTTCTACGCCTTTCCGAACATCACGGCGAGCGGCATGGATGACAATACT
>JAGHYP010000294.1 GCA_017743585.1 Chloroflexota bacterium | reverse complement strand
CAGCGCAGCCGACTCGGCGCGCGCGGGCGCGCTCTCAGCCTGTTCAGGGTCGGCGGCAGCCTGCGCAGCTTGGAAATCTTGGGCGCTGGGCGCAGCGGGCGTCTTAGGCGGAAGCTCGTCGTGGTGCATGGCGGCTCTATTTGGCGTTTCACTACTGGAAGACGAAGAAGGCAATCGAGAGGCGGGGCGGGATCAGCACGCCGCCGCTGTTGCGCACTTCCCACTGACCGACGCGCACGCCACCAGTTGACGGCGCCCGCCCGCGCAGCGGGAAGCGCGCTTCCTCGCCGGGGCGGACGGGTTGCGTGTTGCTCATCTCGATGCGGCGCGGCAAATTGAAGCGCTCGCCTTCCACGTAATTGATGCTGGTGCCGGGCAGCCAATCGCAATTGCCCGTGTTGCGCAAGATCACCTCGGCCTCCAGCGCTGTGTTGGCCCGAATCGGGTTCTTTGGCGCCAGCGGATCGGGAGGCTTAGGCGCGATCAACTCGTACTCCAGCACGCACAGGCGCGCAGTGGCAGTGTAATCGGGCGTTGGCGAGACGAGCGCGCGCTGTGTCTCGAAGAAGGCGACAATGGTCTGCTGGAGAACGGTCGCCGTGGCGTTGGCAGCCACAATTGTCGCTGCTTCGATGGTCGCCGTGATATTCGGCGTCGGAGTCGGCGTGGAAGTCGGCGTGTTGGTCGCCGTCGGAGTCGGCGTTGAGGTCGCAGTAGCGCTCGGCGTTGGTGTCGGCGTGAGGGTTGGGCTAGGTGTATCGGTCGCTGTGGCGGATGGCGTGGCGCTCGGGCTGGGCGTGAGCGTAGGCGTCTCAGTGGCGCGCAGGGCGATGCCGAGCAGCGGCACCTCGCCATTGACGAGGCTGAGCGCGCCGAAGACACCTAGCAGGATCAGGATCACCAAGATGGCGCCGAAGGCAAGCGGCGAGCGGCGCTTGGCGGCGGGCAAGTTGATCGTAGGCAACTCGGCAGTGCTCCGAGCAGCGCGGCGCGCAGGCGTATCTTCAAAACGCGTCGGCAGCACAGCGGGCTGACCGAGCTGCGCAGCAAAGGCGTTCAGGTCTGCCAGCATCTCAGCGGCACTCTGATAGCGCGCTCCAGGGTCTTTCGCCATCGCCTTCAAGACGATCTGCTCTAGGACAGGCGGGATATTTGGATTGAAGACGGAAGGCGGCGTTAGCGGCTCGCGCACGTGCTTGAGGATGATCGCCACGGGCGTATCGCCGTCGTACGGCAACCTGCCCGTCAGCATCTGATACAAGATGACGCCCATTGAGTAAATATCAGAGCGCTCGTCGCTTTTTTCGCCCAGGCCGTATTCTGGCGACATGAAGGCAGGCGTGCCGACTATGCCCCCGCTGAGCGTCATGGTGTTGCCCGAGAGAATTTTGGCGATGCCGAAATCGGTCAGCACGACTCGCCCGCTGCGGTCGATCATCAAGTTAGCGGGCTTCAGGTCGCGGTGGACCATGCCTTGGGCATGCGCGTAGACCAGCGCTTCCAACGCTTGGCGCATGATGCTGACCACTTCGGGGATCGGGAGCGGCTGCCCCTCAGAGCGCGCCATGTATTCTTTGAGCGTCGGGCCATCAATCAGCTCCATGACCATGAAGTGATGCTCATCGCCGGGCGAGTTTTCATCAGGCACTTTGGCGAAGTCATAGACCTGAACGATGTTGTTGTGGCGCAGACGTGCCACATTGCGCGCCTCGCGCCCGAAGCGCTCGGCAAACTCGGGGTCATCGGCGAGAAACGGGTGCAAGACCTTGATCGCCACGTAGCGATCGAGGGCGGGCTGGTACGCCTTATAGACTTCCGCCATGCCGCCGCGTCCGAGACGCTCAACGGCTTCGTAGTTGCCAAACTTTTTCACGGCTGCAGCTCGCGCCTGATCTGGTTTCGCGCCATTGACACAGTATAGCGCTATCGGTCAGCCTCTCCAAGAGCGGCGCCGATTGATAGTTGCGAAGCCAGTGCGCTGGAATGGATGTTTTTTCTAGCATGTCTGTATCTTTTTGGTTAGCGCTCCCTCTGCGCTGCACGTGCGCAGCAAGCGACTCGACGTTCTGCAAGATTTGGTTTACACTTAAGGGCATGTTCTGCACCTGAAAGGAGTGATGGCGCTCTGCTGGCACGCGCCGTGTGACGCATGAACGTCTTGCCCTTACCCGCGCTCCGCTTCACAGCTTTGAGCAGCCTGCAAGAAGACCGCCCAACCGCCCTGATCACTTCCGAGACGGCGTGGGCGACCTTGCGCCGCAGCCTGACCTTGCCTCTGCTGGTGCAAGCGATGCCCGTTGAGAACAGCCGCGCGTTCTTTGAGTACCTTGCCGCCAATTTGCCGACCGATGTGGCGGTCATTTACATGGTCGGCGATGATGCAACCGCGCTGAACGCCGCCAAATATGTGGCGCATCAGACCAAGAAGCCGCTCGTGATCGTGCCGAGCGCCTTGAGCGACGCCGAGTGTCTGACGCCGTACGCTCAGGTCAACGGTCAGCGCGTGCCGACTGCCGCCGCGACTGAGGTCATCTTCGATATGGCGTTGCTCAGCCAACGCTTGCCGGCCGCCGCCATTGTGGACGTTTTCTCGATCATCACGGCGCTGATGGACTGGGGTTACGCGCATCAACACAACCGCACGACGCCGCAGACGCGCTACCTGCCTTGGGCAGCTTCTGTGGCAGCGAATATCGCCTCGCATGCGCTCAAGATCGCCGGCAGCGTCGGCAAAGGCGAGCCTGAGGCGCTCACCAACTTGATCAACTTGCTGTGCCTGACCGTGCAGCTGGATAATTTGCTCGGTCACCAGCGCGCCTCGCGCGGCACAGAGCATCTCTTTGCGCAGGCAGCCGCTGAGCAGCCTGGGGGCGCTGCTATCAGCTACGCAGATCGCGTGGCGAGCGGCATTTTGATCACAGCCGCGCTGCACAAGAAAGATACCGCGCCGCTACGCAAAGCGCTGGAAGATGCGGGCTTGCGCCCAAACGCCCTGCCGAGCGCTGTGGCGCGCGCCGCGCTGAAGGCGCTGCCTACCTTCGCCGCTGCGCATAGCGCGCCTTTCTGCAT
>JAGHYP010000293.1 GCA_017743585.1 Chloroflexota bacterium | reverse complement strand
GCTGTTCTCGCGCACTCGCGCGCTGTTGCTCAAGATGTCGCCGAGCTCGTAGCTGCCCGCTGCTGCGCCCAGCAGCATCAGGCCGAGCAAGAGCGCCAGCCCGCCGCCGCCTGTCACGATTAACGCCATCATCGCGCCGAGCCGCGCGCTTTGCTCTTTGCCCTTGAAGCTGATCAGCAGAAACGAGACGAGCGACGTCAATTCCCAAGCGATGAACAGCGCCAGCAGATTGCCCGCCAGGACCACGCCGAGCATCGCGCCGCTGAACGCCATCATCAGCGCCAGAAAACGGCCCGCTTGCGCCGCGTCATCGAAGTAGGCGCCTGCGTAGAGCATCACCAGCGCGCCGACGCCGCTGACGATCAGCGCGAACAGGAGCGCCAAGCCGTCCACGTGAAAGCTCAGGTTCAGCCCTAGGCTCGGCACCCACTCGATGACCGTCTGCACAGCGCCCGTCTTGATGATTGGCATATAGCCGAGAAACACGATGAACAGCGCCGCCATTCCAGTCGCCATCAAGGCGCCTAGCGCAGGCGCGCTCAGGCGGCGGCTCAGCGGCACGGCTGTAGCGGCCAGTGCAAACGGCAAGCCAACTAGAAGCGCAATCTCCATATGTCAGGCTTTATCACTCATCGAAGAGCTCGCCCACGCTGCGCCCTTCATGCGCGCGCTTGATCACTTCGCCCAGCAGCGGCGCTACGCTCAGCACGGTCATGTTGGGCAGCCGCTTTTCGGGCGGAATGGGCAGCGTGTTCGTGGTCACAATCTCCTTGATGGGCAAGCGCGCCAAGCGCTCTACAGCCGCGCCGCTCAAAATGGCGTGCGTGAAGGCGACGTATACATCGCGCGCGCCGTTATCCAGCGCCACGTTCACTGCGTTGACGATGCTGCCAGCTGTATCGCACTCGTCGTCAATGATGATCACGTCCATGTTGCTCACGTTGCCGATCAAGCTCATCACCTCAGTCCTATCTTGATTGCCGATACGCCGCTTCTCCACCACTGCCAGCGGCATACCCAGCTTTTGCGCGTAATTCCGTCCTTTTTTGGCGAAGCCAAGGTCAGTGCTGACCACTGAGGCGTTGCTGAGCGACTTCTCGAGGAAATAATCGCTGATCAGATGGAAAGCAGTCAAGGCATCGCCGGGGATGCTGAAGAAGCCCTGAATTTGCGGCGCGTGCAGGTCAATTGTGATATATCGATCAGCGCCCGCCACTTGGATCATATCAGCGATCAGCCGCGCCGTGATCGGCACGCGCGGCTGATCTTTCTTATCGCTGCGCCCGTAGCTGTAATACGGAATGACGGCTGTGATACGCCCTGCCGAATCGCGCTTGAGCGCGTCAATCGTGATCAGCATCTCCATGATGTTGTCGTTGACGGGCGAACACATGCCCTGCACCAAATAGACATCTTGCCCGCGCACTGAGCTGCACAGCCTGACGTAGATATTCTCGTTGGAGAAGCGCTGCACCTCGCAGGGGCTGAGCTGAATCTGCAGATATTCAGCGATCTCCTGCCCAAGATAGCGGTAGTGCGAGCCTGCGTAAAGCTTGATCTCGCCGTACTGACCGGGCGCCGCCTTAGAACCTGCCTCAGAAGGCACGTACTTTGTGCCGGGCACTTTGCGCGATTTAGTCGTCATAAGAATTCATTGCGCGGCGGTCGTATCACCTTGCGCTCTAGCACGCCGCGCTCCTCTCTGTGGGTGCCGCTCATTGAGTAAGACTTTATAGCGGCGTGGCGCGTCTGTCAAGCAAGTTGCCTCGCTGGGCGCTTCGGTCGCTGAAGCGCTCGGGCAGGCTGCTAGCGCCATACAATGCGCGCAATCTTCCATCTCGCTCAAGTGGGATCAGCGCGCTAGAAAAGCGATCAGGTCGCGATTGAAGGCGTCGGATAGCTCTTCCATCGGCTGATGCCCAACGCCCTCATAGCTCACAAACTGCGCACCCGGTAGCCGCTGCGCCAGCTCACGTCCTATCTCAAGCGGCGTAATCGTGTCCGATTCGCCCCAGATGATCAGCGTGCGCTCAGCGAATGCTGCCAGCTGCGCCACCTGATCGTCGCTCAACTTGTTAGCGGCTGAGTCGCGCACCAAGCCGAGCAATCCGATGTCCCAATCGCGCGCTAAGAACGCGCGTTGATAGCCTGCCAAGTCCGCGTCGGTCAGCCAATCCTTTTTGACGTAAAATGCCTCGACGGATTCGGCGATGCGCGTTTCGGTCAGCAGCGCGTTGAGCAACACGCGCGCCCAGCGATTGATCGGCGGGAAAGCGACCAGCGCGCCGAAGAAAGCGGGCCGCCCGCTGGCGCCGATGATCGCGCCGTCAACGATCACCAGCTTCGCGATGCGCTCAGGATACCGCAGCGCGAAATGTGCCAAGACGTTGCCGCCTGCGCTGTGACCGACGATAGTGGCGCGCTCGATCTGCAGCGCGTCTAGCAGCGCAGCCGTTAGGTCGGCGCCTGCCGCGTGCGAGAAGTCGAGCGACTCGCGCTTATCGCTCAAGCCTGCGCCAAAGCGGTCGAAAGCAATGGCGCGGTATCCTGCCGCTGCCACTGCCTCTAGATTCTTGCGCCACGTGAACGTGCTGCCGAACAAGCCGTGCAAAAAGACGATTGCAGGCGCATCCGCCTCGCCATAGGCGACGTAATAAACAGTCCCGCCGTTCGAGGTGATGAAAGCGCCGTTTGGGTCGGCAAGTGAGCGCGGATCGGCGCTGGCCGCCGTCACTGGCAAAAAGTACGGCACGATCATCAGCGCTAGCAAGCTGATTGCGATCGCGCTCAGCCAACGCGGCAGAAGCCGCTTCCGTCTTTCAGCCATTGCTTGATATCTACGGCCAATTGAGGGCCGTGCGCAAGTTCCGCGCGCCCACGCCAGATGTCCATAGGCTCGCTTTTAGCCGATCCCAGCGCACAAGGCGCGTTTCTCGAAGCCTAGCGCTCACAACCAGCGCGGCAAGCCGCCGACCAGCGTGGCGACGCCGACGAAAGCGAGCGCAAATGAGACGACCACAGCCATCAAGTGCGTGCGCGTCTGCGCCTGCGCTTCCTGACGGCGCGCTCGCGCCGATAAGCCGTGCAG
>JAGHYP010000292.1 GCA_017743585.1 Chloroflexota bacterium | reverse complement strand
GTAAGGGCAATGCATCGCGCTGAACACCCATCTCAGTGCAGCGTTCCGAGCGAGACCTTGACCAGCGGACGCAAACATTCTACGCTTGTGGCAAATTCCATTGGCGCGGAGATGTTTTGGATGAGCGAACTCCTTTTGAACTACATCAATGGCAGCTGGCAACGCGCCGATGCGCCGTATCAGAGCGTGCGGAATCCTGCCACTGCCGAAGTCATAGCCGAAGTGCCACTGACGCCCGCCGAAGTTGTGGCGCAAGCCGTTGAGGGCGCACACGCCGCCTTTCAGGAGTGGCGGCACGTGCCTGCGGCGGAGCGCGTACAGTATTTGTTCCGCTTCAAATTTCTGCTGGAAGACGCGCTGGACGATCTGGCGCGCACCATCACCAATGAATGCGGCAAGACCCACGCTGAGAGCATTGCCGAGCTGCAGCGCGGCATCGAGAACGTCGAGACGGCGTGCGGCGTCCCGCTCTTGATGCAAGGCTACAATAACGAAGACGTGGCGCGCGGCATTGATGAACACATGATCCGCCAGCCGCTCGGCGTCGTCGCCGCGATCACGCCTTTCAATTTCCCCGCCATGATTCCGCTCTGGTTTCTGCCGTATGCGATCGCGACCGGCAATACTTTCATCTTGAAGCCGAGCGAGCGAACGCCGATGACGAGCGCCAAGCTCTTCGCTTTGCTCGATCAGCTCAAGCTGCCCAAGGGCGTGCTGCAATTGGTCAACGGGAGTAAGGTGACTGTGGACGCGCTCTTGGATCACCCGCTGGTGCGCGCTATCAGCTTCGTTGGCTCGACGCCTGTCGCCAAGTACGTCTACAGCCGCGCGGCTGCCAACGGCAAGCGCGCGCAATGCCAAGGCGGCGCTAAGAACCCTGTGGTCATCATGCCCGGTGCTGAGATGGAGATGGCCACGCGCATCGTCGCCGATTCCGCTTTCGGCTGCGCAGGGCAGCGCTGCTTGGCGAGTTCAGTGGCGATCACGGTCGGCGCGGCGCGCCAAGCGTTCGCTGAGTCCATCGCCGAGGCCGCGCTCAATCGCGTGGTCGGCTACGGCTTGGATGAAGGCGTGCAGATGGGCGCAGTCATCTCGGCAGAGAGCAAGGCGCGCATTGAGCGGCTGATTGGCCAAGGCGCGTCCGAAGGCGCGCAGCTGCTCGTGGACGGACGCGGCAAAACAGTGCGCGGCTACGAAGCAGGCTACTGGGTCTTTCCGACCGTGCTGGATGGCGTGCCGCCTGAGAGTCAGCTTGCGCAGATCGAGATTTTCGGGCCTGTGCTAAGCTTGATGCACGCACGCGATCTAGACGAGGCGATTCGCTTGGTGAACGCGCGCAGCTATGGCAACATGGCGTGTATCTTCACTAGCAGCGGCGCAGCGGCGCGCCAATTCCGAGCGCAGGCGCACGCAGGCAACATCGGCATCAACGTCGGCGTGGCGGCGCCGATGGCGTTTTACCCGTTCAGCGGCTGGGGCGAGAGTTTCTTCGGCGACCTGCACGCACAAGGCAAGCATGGCGTCGAGTTCTACACGCAGACCAAAGTCGTGGTCGAGCGCTGGCATAGCGGCTGGTCGCGCCAGTTTTAAGGTCGCCAGAGCCTGAAGAAGCGCTGTAGCCAGCTTTGCCGCAAGCTGACCTGCATGGCACGCGCTGCACGCTGCGGATCGCGCGCGGCGACGGCGCGCCGCATGATGCGGATCACTGTGTGATACCAGAAATTCACGTCGCCGGGCTGCTCAGCGCTCTTGGCGACCAAGAAGGCGCTGCCATCGCGCGCTCTGGCAGTGAGAATCTGGCGGCCTGCGCTGCGCAGCACCTCGACGTACTCTTCAAGCGTGCCGCCTTGCGCATTGCACGTCGGCTCAGGCAGCAGACGGAAAGTCTGCGCGTTCGGGTCTACCACACCTTGATAGGCGATGTACTCGCCCGCCGAATTGGCGGAGATGAACGTGATATTCGGGAGCACCTCGCTACGCTCTCGATACATACGGATTATCAGCGATCCACCAGCGCCACGGCATAGAAAGCCATGGCTCAGTGACGCGCTTGCCGAGCCCGACTCGCGCGCCTGTGCGCACGGCGGAGTCAGGCACGGGCGCGCCTGCCGCGATCCACAAGCCGTGCGCCGTTGTAGTCATGTCCAATGTGTTGTGCGCGCCGTCAATGGCGAGCGCCGCGGTCAAGCGCGCTGGCCCGCTCGTCCACTCGCGCTGAGGGCGTCCGTTGCGGCGCGCTGCGATATGCGCGATGCCTTCCAGCGGCTCTACGGCGCGGATCAGCACAGCGGCGGGCGAGCCGATAGGCTCTGCCACCACGTTGAGCAGCCAATGAATGCCGTAGGCAAGGTAGACGTAAGCGTGACCTGGCGCGCCGTACATTGGTAAGTTGCGCGGGGTGCGCCTGACGCGCCCGTGCGAAGCCAGATCGTCCACGCCGCTGTATGCCTCTGTTTCCACAATTCGAGTGCAGATCAGCGCGCCATCAGGCAAGCGGCGCACCAACAATGCGCCCAGCAGCTCACGCGCGACCTGCGTGGCGTGTTGCGCGTAAAAATGGCGTGGCAATGGCGTCAGTTCGCTCATCCCAAGCTGCGCTCCGCTGCCTTGACTGTGTTCTCCAACAACATGGCGATGGTCATCGGGCCGACGCCGCCCGGCACAGGCGTGATCGCGCCTGCCACGCGCCGCGCCGATTCAAAGTCCACGTCGCCCACCACGCGCGCGCCGTCCCTCGCGCTCGGATCAGGCACGCGATTGATGCCGACGTCGATCACGAACGCGCCCGCCTTGATCCAAGCGCCTTGCACCAGCTGCGGACGACCGACCGCCGCGACCAAGATATCGGCGCTGCGCACCACTTCAGGCAAGTCGCGCGTGTGGCTATGACAAATGGTGACCGTGCAATCGCGCTTGGTCAGCAAAAGCGCGCACGGCATGCCGACGATGTTGCTCCTGCCCAGCACCACGGCGTGCGCGCCTGCAAATGGCGCGCCATAAATGTCCAGCAAGCGCAAGATGCCGGCAGGCGTGGCAGGCACAAAATCAGGCTCGCGACCTTTCATGGCAAGGCGACCGATATTGAGCGGATGAAAGCCGTCCACATCC
>JAGHYP010000291.1 GCA_017743585.1 Chloroflexota bacterium | reverse complement strand
AAACCTGAGCGGAAAGTGGACGCCGTCAAACTGGCGCTCGGCAAGCCTGTCTTCACCGACGATATCGAGCTGCGCGGGATGCTCTACGGCGCGCTGATGACCAGCCCGTACGCTCATGCGCGCATCAAGCACATTGATACCAGCAAAGCGAAGGCGATTCCCGGCGTCCACGCCGTGCTGACCTACAAAGACGTGCCGCGGGTGGTCTACGCCAGCGGCGGGCAGAGCTATCCGAACCCGCCGCCTTACGATCAGGTCAGCCTCGATAGCAAAGTCCGTCACGTCGGCGACCGGGTGGCGATCGTGGCGGCTGAGACGCCTGAGTTGTGTCAGCGCGCTATCGAGGCGATCGAGGTGGAATGGGAAATCCTGCCCGCCGTCTTCGATCCGCAAGAGGCGATCAGCGGCAACGCGCCGATCATCCATGACGAGCCAGATGCCATCGGCATTCACGACGCTTCGCGCAACATCGCCTGCCACATCCACGCCCAAGTCGGCGACGCGGAGAAAGCCTGGGCTGAGTCCGATTTGATCGTGGAAGGCGAGTATCGCGTCCATCAGGTGCAGCAGGCGTCCATCGAACCACACATCGTGATCAGCTACTGGGATGAGGATGAGCGCTTGGTGATCAGGACGAGCACGCAAGTGCCGTTTCACGTGCGCCGCATGCTCGCGCCGCTGATCGGCTTGCCAGTGTCGCGCATCCGCGTCATCAAGCCGCGCATTGGCGGCGGCTTCGGCGGCAAGCAAGAGATGCTGATCGAAGACCTCGCCGCGCACCTGACCATTGCTACCGGGCGCCCGATCCGCTTTGAGTACACGCGCGAGCAGGAATTCACCAGCGCGCGCAGCCGCCATCCGCAGATCATCCGCTACAAGAGCGGCGTCAAAAAAGATGGCACGCTCATGGCGCAAGAGATGTACGTGCTTGGCAACACGGGCGCCTATGGCACGCACGGCCTGACAGTGCAGACAGTGACCGGCTTGCGCGGGCTCTCGACCTACAACGCGCCGTATCGCCGCTTCGATTGCGACGTGGTCTACACCAACATCCCAACTCCGGGCGCTTATCGCGGCTATGGCGCGCCGCAAGCGCACTTCGCGCTTGAGATACACATGGAGCAGATCGCGCAGCGGCTCGGCATGGACGTGCTGGAATTCAAGGCGAAGAACTGGGTGAAAGTGGGCGATCCGCTGCCGCTGGCGCGAGCGCTCGGCGAGGCGCGCGAGGGCTTCCCGCAGACCGTGGTCTCTTCGGGCTTGGCAGAGTGCATCGAGCTGGGCGCGAAGGCAATCGGCTGGCACGAGAAGCGCGGCCGGCCCGGCGACGGCCCGATCAAGCGCGGCGTTGGCATGGCGGTCTGCATGCACGGCACTGCCATTGCAGGGCTGGATATGGGCGCCGCCAGCATCAAGATCAACGATGACGGCTCGTTCAACGTGCTGATCGGCGCCGCGGACCTCGGCACAGGCTCGGATACCGTCATCGCCCAAATTGTGGCGGAGACGCTCGGCGTGCCGCTGCACAAGGTGATCGTGTACTCCAGCGATACCGACCTCACGCCGTTCGATACCGGCGCTTACGCTAGCAGCACGACGTACATCAGCGGCGGCGCCGCTTTGCGCGCCGCTGAGCAAGTGCGGGCGCAAATTCAGCGCGTGGCAGCCAAGATGCTCAAGGTAGACGATCCTGAATCGCTGTGGCTAGAGAACGAGCGCGTCTACGCGCCAGGCGGCAGATTCGTCACGCTTGAGCAGGTCGCCTTGCACGCGCTGCACGTGGAAGAGCAGCATCAGATCATGGCCACAGCTAGCCACATGTCGTATGCCTCGCCGCCGCCCTTCGCCGGTCAATTCGCCGAGGTCGAGATCGACACGCGCACAGGGCAGATGATGGTCAAGAAACTGGTGATGGCAGTAGATTGCGGCGTGCTGATCAACCCGCTGACCGCCTCAGGGCAGGTGGAAGGCGGCATGACGCAAGCGCTCGGCTACGCGCACTGCGAGCAGATGGTCTACGACGAACACGGTACGCCGCTAGCGACCAGATTCGGCGAGTATCATATCTACCAAGCTGATGAAATGCCCGAGATGCGCGTCATCTTCGTCGAGACCTACGAGCCGACTGGGCCATACGGCGCGAAAGCGGTCGCCGAGATTCCAAAAGATGGCGTCGCGCCTGCGCTCGCCAGCGCGATTCACGACGCCACTGGCGTCTGGATCCACGAGATTCCGTTCACGCCTGAGCGCATCTGGCGCGCTTTACAGCAGTCAGGTCGAGCGTGGAACGCTTAACGGCACAATGCATGAACAATACATGACGCGCGGAAGCGTGAGCAGTTGGCAAGCAACCGAAGCGCAGGCGATCTGGGCGAGCGCTGACGCTCTCGTCACGCTTGAGCCTGATTGCGCCCTCTGTGCTGCAAGAAATCGCGCGGCGCAGAGGCTTTTCGGGCGCTTGCGCTACGCCTGAGTTGACAGCCCGCCAAAAGTGGATGATACTTCTAGCCTAAAGACGCTCAAGATGGCGAAGTTGCTACTGCAAGGCGTTGACTTCCGAGCAAGAGTTCTAACAGGAAGGATTCTAGCTATGCGGCGAATTGCCTTAGTTGTTTTGGTCATCGCATGCTGTGCTGCGCTGCTGCCTTCAAGCGGTCAGGCGCAGGCGCAAGAGCCAATCATCCACATTGTGCAGCGAGGCGAGAACCTGTATCGCATCGCGCAGCGCTACGGCGTGCCGATGAGCGCGATCGCCGCTCAGAACGGCATCGTCAACGTGAACCGCATCTTCGTCGGGCAGCGCCTGATCATCGGGGGCGTTGGCGGCGTGCCTGTGCCGCCTACGCAGCCACCGGACGTCGGCACGGGCGTTTACGTTGTGCAGCAAGGCGATACACTGGCGCGCATCGCGCGGCGCTTCAATACCTCGGTCGCGGCGCTCGCCCAGCTGAACGGCATTGTGAACGTCAACCTGATCTTCGTCGGGCAGCAATTGCGCGTGCCAGGCGCTGGCGGCCCTGTTCCGCCAACCCCGGTGCCAGGCGCTGGCGCAGCGGTTTTCGAGATCGGCGGGCAGATTCAAGGCGGCCTGACCGCCAACAGCGACGCCGTCATGAGGAGCGCCAGGACTGTCT
>JAGHYP010000290.1 GCA_017743585.1 Chloroflexota bacterium | reverse complement strand
TTATCGCTCATGGCAAGACCTTCCAGAACGGCGTCTGCGATCTTGCTGGTGAGCAGCTTGATGGCGCGAATGGCGTCGTCGTTGGCGGGGATCACGTAATCAATCGGCTCGGGATCGCAATTTGTATCCACTAAGGCGATGATCGGAATGCCGAGGATATTCGCCTCTCTGACGGCGTTGTGTTCGCGGCGCACGTCGATCACGTAGAGCAAGCTCGGCAGGCGCGTCATGCGCTGCAAGCCGCCCAGACGGACGCGCAGCTTTTCCACCATGCGCTGGCGCCGCAGCAATTCTTTCTTGGTGTAATAGCCGACGAAGCCGCTCTTCATCTCTTCCTCAAGGCGCTTCAATTGATCGAGGCGCGCCTTGATTGTGCGCCAGTTGGTCAGCGTGCCGCCTAGCCAACGCTGATTGACGTACGGCATCTGGCAGCGCTCTGCCTCGTATTGCACAGTCTCTTGCGCTTGGCGCTTGGTGCCGACGAACAGGATTTTGCCGCCCGCTGCAACCGTCTCCTTGACGCACTCGCACGCCTCTTCTAGGTTGGTGAGCGTCTGCTGCAAGTCTAGGATGTGAATGCCGTTGCGCTCAGTGAAGATGTACGGCTTCATGCGCGGGTCCCACTTCTTGGCGCGGTGCCCGAAGTGGACGCCCGTCTCCAAGAGCGCTTTCATTGAGACAATAGACATGGAATTTCGAGAGTCTCCTTACAATTTCAGAATGGTTGCGTTGGAACGCGTTTGCCGCTCCTTGCGGCGCCTGTCTTGATCAGGATGCACGCGCCGCACTGAGGCAAGGCTGAACCAAGCTTGCGCCCATCTGCGCAGTATAGCACAGCCCTGCCCGAACTTTCAAGGGCTGCTCTCGCGGCGCGCGCAAGGCGCTATTCATCTGCATCTTGATCGTCTGTGCTGCATTTGGAAAACTTAGCGCCAACGCGCCGTTACCCGCTTGTTTTGACTCGCGCTACTGTGCTACACTCAGGGCGATCTTGTTGCCGATGCCGATAGCCTTTGAGAGAAGCGCGATGCAGTACGTCTTCATCAGCTACAGTCGCCGCGATAGCGATATCATGCGGATCGTGCGCGACCGCCTGCGCGGAGCAGGCTTCAACGTCTGGACTGACGAGAATCTCGAGCCTGGTACGCCCAGCTGGGTACAAGCGATTGTCAGCGCTCTGTACAGCAGTTGCGCAGTCGTCGCTCTGCTCTCGCCTGATGCGTGCAAATCGCAGTGGGTAGAGAGAGAGCTGATATTCGCTCAACAAAATGAAGTGCCAGTCTACCCGCTCTTGGTGCGCGGCGACGAGAGAAGCGCTGTGCCGATCCTGCTCATCACTGCTCAATTCGTAGATGCGCGCCAAGACTTGCACAGCGCAGTGACAGAGATTATCAAAGCACTTCTAAAAACTTGTAAATCTGAGCCCAAAAAAGAGTTCTACATCGTGGATCAGACAGGTAGAGGCGACTTTCGCAGCATCGCTGAGGCGCTGGCGGCTGTGCCTGAAAGTGCGATTATCAAAGTGCGCCCAGGTCTCTATCGCGAGAGCCTGACCTTGAATAAAGCTGTGAAAATTCTAGGCGACGGCGAGCGCGACAAAATTATAGTACAGACGGAAGGCAAAGATTGCGTCCAGATGCTGACTAATTCGGCTTCTATACAAGGCATCAGTTTTCATCAAAAGTCGCCGCGAAGAGTAGCCAAAGTATGCGTTTACGCTCCGCAAGGCTTGTTGCTCTTAGAGAATTGCTGCTTCACTTCCGAGTCGTCTAGCTGCATTAATACATGCAACAATGGCACGATAACGACTATACGGCGCTGTACAATTCGTCTTGGAAGGGCTAGCGGAATATATGTTCACACTTATGCCGTGGCGATAATCGAGGAAAGCGATATTTCCGAAAACTCTTTAGGCGGCATTGTAGTTGAAGCAGGCGCTAGCTCTGTTGTACGCGCTTGCGTGGTGACACGAAACGGCAATGAAGCAATTTGCGTGCGAGATCGCAGCAAAAGCACTGTTGAAGACTGCGATTTGCGCGGTAACGCAAGCGGTGCGTGGTACATTGACGAAACGAGCAGCGTGACGCGTCTGAACAACCTAGAAGAATAGCGCGCCTCGGCGATTCGTTTGCGGACTTCGGCGCAAGGCGCTAGGCTTAGCGCAGTGAAGCGTTTCTAAAAAAGGATTTTTGCAAATGAATCGGACGAAAATAGTGATCATGGGCGCTGCCGGGCGCGATTTCCACAACTTCAACGTCTGTTTTCGCGGCGATCCAACTATCGAAGTGGTCGCTTTCACTGCCACGCAAATTCCTGGCATTGAAGGCAGGCGCTATCCGCCTGAGCTGGCAGGCGCGCTCTATCCTGAAGGCATTCCGATCTACGATGAGGCAGAATTGCCGCGCCTGATCCGCGAACACGGCGTGCAGCAGGTCTACTTTTCCTATAGCGATGTCTCGCACGCTTACGTGATGCACAAAGCGGCGCAAGTGGTGGCGCTCGGCGCGGATTTTTGCCTGCTCGGCGCGCAGCGCACGCAGCTGAAGAGCAGCAAGGCGGTCGTCTCAATTGGCGCTGTGCGCACAGGCTGCGGCAAAAGCCAAGCGACGCGCTATGTCGCGCGCGCGCTCACCGAACTCGGCTGGCGCGTGATCATCATCCGTCATCCAATGCCATACGGCGACCTGCGCGCACAAGGCGTGCAGCGCTTCGCCAGCCACGCCGATCTCGACCTGCATCGCACGACCATCGAAGAGCGCGAAGAGTACGAGCCGCACTTGGATAACGGTCACGTTGTCTATGCAGGCATAGATTATTGCGAAATCTTGGCGCGCGCCGAAGCAGAAGCCGACATCGTGCTGTGGGACGGCGGCAATAACGACCTGCCGTTCATCGCTTCCGATCTGCACATCGTGATCGCCGATCCACATCGTCCGGGTCACGAGATCGCTTACTATCCCGGCGAGGCGAACGCGCGCATGGCAGATGCCTTTGTGCTGAACAAAGTGGACACTGCCAACTATGCTGATATCCAAACTGTGCGCGAGAATTTGCATCGCTTGAATCCGAGCGCGCCGATCTTCGAAGCTGCCTCGCCGCTCTTCACCGATGGCACTGCGCAGATACGCGGCAAGCGCGTGCT
>JAGHYP010000289.1 GCA_017743585.1 Chloroflexota bacterium | reverse complement strand
TTGCCGAGCGATGCGCTCTGCTCCCTCAAATACGCCTCAAGCGGCGCGCGCGCAAGGCTGAAGGTGACGCCTTGCGCTGTGTTTTGCGTGATGAGCCAATCGCTCCACTGGCTCGGCGGAATTTCCCAGACGATGCTTTGGTCGCTCACAGGATTGTAGAGATGCAAGCGCAGCGGCGCGCTGAGCAGCGCTGCGGCTCTCGCCAAGAGCGGCGCTGCGTCGGCGACCTCAGGCGGCACGTCGCGCATGACCAGATCGAGGTAGCCATCCGCCAGTTCGTCGGGCTCAGCGAGACGGCTGAGCGTCTCGCCGTGCAGCAGCGCGCGTCCGAAGGCAGGTGGCACTGCCACTAGCGCGCCGCCTTCGGCGCGGATGGTGGCGTTGCGCGGCGGCACTTCTACGAGTTGCGCAAGCGCGCTCAGACCCTCTGCTGCGCGCTTTGGATCGAGCTTGAAGACAGGCGAGAGCTTCACGCCGCTGAGCGCGCCGCTCATAACTGAGCCCTCTTCGCGACCGTAGCGCATAGCGCGCTGCGCGCTCGCCTGTGCATCGAGCACCATGCCTAGCTGCTCAGCAGGCACGCGCCATGTTCGCGCGCCGTCGCGCAAAGCGACGCTTTGCCATGCTACGCTGATGGCTGCTGCTGCTTCAGCTTCAGTCATGCCGCCGACCGCTATGCCGCCAACTGAGACGGCAGGCAAGATTCGCTCGCTGCCTAACAGGACTGCCAAGCCAAGCGCCACTGCAGCAACGCTCGCCAAAGCGAAGAGCGCAGCCGCTGCCATGCCCGCCATCAGCAGCACAACAAGCTGAGTAGATTTCCTGTGTGCAATTGGCCTTACTGGATGCCGCGGCATCTGGACGAGGTGCGAGCGTCGCATGGGATTATGATCTCGCGACCGATGCCTTATAAGTAACGCCCGAAATG
The DNA here is from genome assembly GCA_017743585.1 of Chloroflexota bacterium. Taxonomy (GTDB): domain Bacteria; phylum Chloroflexota; class Anaerolineae; order Aggregatilineales; family UBA2796; genus CP2-2F. The sequence goes on along the minus strand of JAGHYP010000289.1, from coordinate 2,206 downwards.
CAATACGCCGCCAAAGGCGGCTGATGTGCATCTGCTCGCCCCTGACGGCTTTCGCTCAAGCGTCCTGCCGATACCGCGAATGGAGCAGTGTCGAGACAGGCGCGTCTGTTGAGGGGAACTACGACTCAGGCGAGTGCAGGGCCTGCGCCACTGTTGCTGCTGCTGTTGCTTGCGCTCTTCATGCGCGTCTCGATATAGTTGACCGCCTCGCCAACAGTGGTGATCTTCTGCGCCTCTTCATCGGAGATATCGCCGCCGAACTCTTCCTCGATCCTCATGATCAGTTCGACCAAGTCTAGCGAGTCAGCCTCAAGGTCTTCGCGGAAGCGCGCATCGAGCGTCACCCTCTCCGCCTCCACATCAAGCAATTCCACAATGATCTCGCGCACGCGCTCTTCTGTCGTAGCCATCTGGCAGTCCTCCAAGGAGTGATATGCCTATCGCAAAGTTGGATGTGGCAGCCATTATAGCCTGCGCACACCACAGCTTGCGAAGGAGATAACACCTGTTGAGACAAGAAGATTCGCCACAGCCGATACTAGGACAATGTGCGTTGCCGAGGATGGAGTGTCAAATGGGCGCGTCGCCGTAGCGTGGGTTGAGGTCTCTGACCTCGTGGCCCTGTTTTGGATTGGGCGCCGCCAAACTGTGCAGGCGAGGTCGACTGGACACCTCAAGGCGCTATGTCGCGCTGCTGCTTTTCACTTGCGGGAACGCCGATGACATCCCGGCTGCGCTCGGCGCGCCCGACGCAATTCCGAGCGAGCCGTTCGCACGAGTGCAGAATGCGCAGCCGAGCGCGCCGGCAGTGCAAGGCGGCTCAGCACAGGAGCATGAGACGAAAGAGTGGTGGGCTACCGTTGCGCGCGTTCTGAAGAGCGTGGCGCGCAATCCGAATGTGCGCGCGACTTCTAGAGAAATTGGCTCGGCAACCGACCGTTGCGCTGATGCGCTACGTGCGCAATTAGACGCGGCGGCGCTCGACCTGGCGGGGTGTTTGACGCCAGGCGCGGCATTGAGAGGAGGCAAGCGCGCATGCTCAGCGGCAGCTTGCTCCTTCAGAGGGCTAACAAGCGGTTGCCGGGCGGCGCCAATCGCGAATGGCAAGAGATCGTTGCCCCGCTCGGAATACGATTCGCCCTGGACAGCGCTATTGAGCCGTCAAGCGGCAATATACAGTATGGACGCCAAAGTAGGCCCTTCTGCTGGGACGGTTTCAGCGGCGGCAGTTTGCCAAACTTACGCTTGCGTACTACGCGAGTAATCCTGCAATTGCAGGGCGAGACCTACGGTTACAATGCGCACGAGTTGCGGCGTCGTAGAGTGACCTGTCATGCTCGCTTGTGCAGCTTGGCAGCGCTCAGCGCGCTACGGAGACTACAGGGTCAGCGACTCGCGCTTAGTGGGCGCGCACGCCCAGCATTCCTACCTCTTGTTATCTATTGTGGGCTGACTCTCGCTATAATCGCGCTCATGCGCCGTTCATTGGCTTTTCGCAAGTGGTCTGTCTTGCTGATCTGCCTTGCCTTGCTTGGTTGCGCGTTGACGCAGCAGAGCATCCCCGTTGTGCTGGTCGTGACAGCCACGCCAAGCCTCAGCACGCCAACTGAGCTGCCGCCTGAGCCGACTGCCACGGCGACGCCCGTGCCAACGGCGACACCTGCGCCGTTCATCGCGATTGCTGAGGCGAACACGGCGCTGCAAAATGGCAACTTTGAAGCAGCCGTCCGGATTTACCGCGCCATCCTAGAGCAGCCGATCGCCAGCGTCGATCCGCGCTTGCGCGCCGATGCCGCCTTCGGCTACGGTCAGGCTGCGCTGCGCGAAGGGCAGTTCAGCCTAGCCGTGGAGGCGCTGAGCCATTTCATCAACACTTATCCCGATGACGCGCGCCGCGCGCAGGCGCACTTTTTGCGCGGCGATGCCTATCTTGGCGTTTCAGCGTGGCAGGCTGCCATTGCTGAGTTCACCACGTACCTAACGTTGCGCCCAAACTTGATTGATAGCTACGCCTATGAGCGCATTGGCGACGCCTATCTCGCCTTGGGCGACTCGGCACAAGCGCTCGCCAATTACGCGCTCGCCGTTGAGCGCTCGCGCAGCCTCGTGCCAATGCTCATTTTGCGCGAGAAGCTGGCAGCTGCTTACTTGAACGCGGGCAACCTGAGCGCCGCCATCGAGCAGTATCTGTCTCTTATACACATCT
>JAGHYP010000014.1 GCA_017743585.1 Chloroflexota bacterium | reverse complement strand
CGATCAGCGGGAAGAACGCCGTGGCGGGCGTAGACGCCGCGATCTGCACTAGAGGCTGCAGGAAGTTCGCCAAGCGCGGGTTAGAGCCGATCAGCACGCCGAGCGGGATCGTCCACGCCATTGCGATCAGCATTGCCGATAGCACGCGCAGCGCCGTGGCGACTGCGCCAGCAGCCACGCGACCGTAATCATCGAGCGGAACGCTCAGCAAAAGCTGGACGAGCTGAATGCCGAGCGCGGTCACAATCAACACGAAGATGACGAGCGCCAGAATACGCGCGGCGCGGCGCGTCCAGCGCAAGGGACGCTCTTGCTCAGCAGGCTCAAAACGCCGCGCGCCGCCCAAGCGCCGATCCAGCGCCCTGATCATGCCGACAATCAAGATTTGGTGCAAGGCGCTGGCAAGGCGCGAGCCGTTCAACAGATTGTAAAACCATGAGGTCGGCGGGTCATCGCTCTCGACCGTCTCGAGTTTGAACTTCTGAACCCAGACTAGGAGCGGACGCCAAACCAGCTGATCCAGCAAGACCACGATCAGCATGAGCGTCAGCACGCCGTACAGAATGGCGGTTGTGTCATTCGCATTGGCTGCCTCTTGCAAGTACGAACCGACGCCGGGCAGCCGAAAGTCTTTATCGCCAACTGTGAAGATTTCAGCCGCCATCAGGAAGAACCAGCCGCCTGCCCAGCTCATTACGCTGTTCCACAGCAAGCCGATGCTGGCAAAAGGCAGGTCAACGCGCCGAAAACGCCACCACCAATTGAAGCGGAAGACCGATGCCGCCTCGCGCAGCTCGCGTGGCAGCGTGCGCAGGGATTGATAGAAGCTATAGGTCATGTTCCAGACCTGACTGGTGAAGATCAGCACAATCGCGGCCAGCTCAACGGCGATCGCTTGCGGTAGCACGGCGGTCAGCGATAAGACCACCACAGGCAAGAATGAGAGAATCGGCACGGATTGCAGCACGTCCAGCACAGGTAGCAAAATGCGCTCCGCTGAGCGGCTGCGCGCCGCAAAATAGCCGTAGATGATTGAGAAGAGCAGCGAGAGGACGTATGCCGCCGCCATCCGCCTGACGGATTGCAAGGCGTAGTAAGGCAACACTTGCGGATTCAGGTCAATTTCGGCGCGCGCCAGCGAGGGCGGTGCGTTGGACGCTAACTGCACGCCTAGATAGATAGCGACCGCCAAGCTGAGCAGGATCAGGATATCCGCTCCGCTTAGGTAGGCTGTATCGCCTTGTCCAGTGGCAAAGATGGTCTTGCGACGAAGTGCTTCCATCAGCACCGCCTTTCCAAAGCAAGCCGAGTGAGTGCTACTTTGGCGGGCTATGCGCCGCGTGGATCGCCTGTGTGCCGCTGATTGAGCGCTCAGCCGCACACAGACGTTGCGGCTAGGCGGGCTGAGCGCAGCGGATCAGGCGTTCATCAACAGTGCAAAGCCGTCTCGAACTGGGATGGTCGTCCATGACCTTTGATGCACAGTAGCAACGCGCGTAATATAGCATCTCTTGCTGTAGCTGCCAACTTGGATTGCGGAGGCGCACCAAAAACGCTACGATCTGTGTGTTCCGTCACGAATATTCCATCACAAATTCACAAATTAAAGACGCCGCCTGCGCATGAAGCGGCTATAGGGAAACGGTATGACGCAGGGCTTGAGTTGGGAAAAGGCACGAGCGGCTGAGAAACTCCAGCGCGGTGTCTCAGTGCGGGCACGCCTTGCTGCGCTGGGCGTGCTCGTCATGGGCGCGATGATCACGATGCTCTTGGGCGCAACTGTGACGACCGGGCGCTTCTTCATCAGTGTCAACGACGTGCTGAGCCGCCCTGAGTTGGTCGGGCGGACAGTGCGCATCACGGGCGCTGTGATCGGCGATACCATTCGCTTCGACCCTGATACGCAGACCATCAGCTTCACAGTGGCGCACATCACTGATAAGCTCAGCGAGCTGGAAGCGCTTGGCGGCTTGGCGCGCGCGCTGCACTTGGCGGTCAACGACCCAACTGCAAACCGCCTGCAGATCGTGGTGCGCAATCAGCCGATGCCCGATCTGTTACAAGATGAAGCGCAGGCGATTATGACCGGCAGGCTTGGCAGCGACGGCGTTTTCTACGCAGATGAGCTGCAACTGAAGTGTCCCTCGAAGTATGAGAGCGCAGTGCCTGCTCAAGCTGAGTAGCTGACCGTGCTGCGGCGCACGCTGTTCGTCGTAGGCCTATGCGCGCTGCTCGCGCTCAGCCTGCGCGGCACACACGATGTGCCACTGCGCGCCGCACAAGCCACAGCGACGCCGTCCCTGACGCGCATCACCATCAGCGGGCGCATTGTGGCAGGCACAGACGGCTTGCAGTTGCCTGTTGGCGCGCCTATCACTTTGCACGTGCTGCGTTCCGCTGCGCCCGACCTGCCGCCCGCGCCGATCCAGCAGATTCAAGCGCCGCTCAGCGCGGAGGGGACGTTCCGCTTCGAGAATCTCGCTCTTCAGCCCGATGATCTGGTCTTCGCCAGCGTGCTGCACAGCGGCGTGCAACAAGCCAGCGCGATCGTGAAGTTGGAGGCGCCGCTGCGCGACTTTGAGCTGCCTATCACGCTCTACGAGCGCACGGACGACGCGAGCGTCGTCCAAGTCTTGCGCGCACAGCACGCCTTCGAGTTTCCAAGCGAGAGCGCCGCGCAGATTCTCTCAGCGTACGTCCTGCGCGTGCAGGGCGATAGGTTCTTCATGACCGATCAGCGCGCGCCGAACGGCAGGGCAATCTCGGCGCGCTTTCCATTGCCGATCGGCGCTGTGGCGCTCGCCTTCGATCCAGCGCTCGGCGAGTCGCTCAGCGTCGGCGGCAGCGCCATCGCCCCTGAAGTGCTGCTGACGCGCCCGCTCTTCCCTGAGCAGACCTACGAGGTCATCTTCAGCTATCAGCTGCCCCTCAGCGGCAGCGCCACGCTCGATCAAGACTATTTGTATCGCACAGAGCAGGTCGAGATCAGGCTGCCGCAAGACGCCGCCACTTTGAGCAGCGAGAAGCACTCTTTCCGCCAGCGCCTTGAGACAGCACAAGGCTCAGGGCGCGCCTATCACATTTATCAGCTTGAGCAGCCGCTGCAAGCCGCCGATCGCTTGATCTTCACCCTCAGCCGCCAGCTGCCGCCGACCCCGCAGCCGCGGCGGGGCGCGAGCGCGCCTGAAGATACCACTTGGTTCGCCGTCTTGGTGCTAGGGTTGACGCTGCTCGGCGCGCTCAGCGGCGCTATTTGGCTGGCGCGTCGCCTCATGCAGCTCATGCAGCGGTAGCGGCGTCACCTTGATATTGTGCGCGCCGAAATGCCCGCTCAGCTGTTCCTCTAGCTCGCCGCGATAGCGGGTCATCTCGGGCAGGCGCAAGCGGTAACGCCTGCCATCAGGGTAGAGCAGCCGTATCTCAACCCGATCCGAGCCTGGATAGCTGCGCAGCAGGTTGCGCAGCCAATTCAGGCGGCGCCGCTCGTATTCGACGTCTTCGCTGAGCGCTATTGTGATCACAGCGCAGCACGGCGCTTCCTGCTCGCGGTTCAGCGCGGGCGATGCACATGCGCCGTCGGCAACGTTAGCATCAGCGTCGGCTGTGACGGTCGCTTGAGGCGGCTGCGCAGCCATGACGCGCCCATCGGCGATGTGAGGCTCAGTCGCCTCACGGGGCGGCTGTGGAACGTCCGAAACAAGGGGCGGCGAGCTGCTCTCTCCGAGATCGTCCGCGCCATTGCGCTGAGTCGGCGCGTGGATGTTGCCTTGCGCCGCCAGTGGGTCGGCTTTCGGCGCTGCGATCTGATATTCCTTCGTCACCCGCTCGACGACGAGCTGCGGATCGCCGCGCGAGAGATCAAGCTTCCCGTAGACGATGACCACTTCCTCAGGCGCGACCAGCGCGCTGTACTTCTCCCACGCGCGCGGGAACAAGACAGCGTCAATGACGCCGGTCATATCCTCGAGGCGGACAATCGCCATGCTTTTGCCCGCTTTGGTGGTCATGGTGCGCACGTCCTGAACCATGCCCACTATCGTGGCGGCATGTCCGTTCAACGCCTCTGCCTCTTCCGCCAACTTCTTGATGTAGATGAAGTTGCTCAGCTGCTCAATTTCTTTGGGCAGACTGCTGAGCGGGTGCGAAGAGACATACAGCCCGATCAATTCTTTTTCCCACTTCCAGCGCTGCTTCAAACGCGCTTTGGCGTCGCCGCTCTCTTCGGGCGCGGGCAACGCGAAGCCGCCATCGCTCTCGCCGCTGAACAAGCTGGACTGGCCGCGCTCCATGGCGCGATGATACTCATCGCTGTAAGCGTACATGCGCTCGACGGCTTCGACCGCCACCTCGCGCGCGCCGTTCACCAGCGAGTCGAACGCGCCGACTTTGGCGAGGCATTCCAGAGCGCGCTTGCCAATCGCGCGCAAGTCCACGCGGCGGCTGAAGTCGACCAGATTGGCGAAGCGCCCGCCTGTGGCGCGCGCGGCGAGAATCTGCTCCACAGCCCTCTCGCCGACGTTTTTGATAGCGCCCAAGCCAAAGCGGATGCCGCGCTGCCCGTCGGCGAGGCGCTCGATCACGAAGTCAGCAGCGCTGGCGTTCACATCGGGCGGCAGGATCGGGATGCCGTGGCGGCGGCAATCGGCAGTGAAGAGCGCGACGTCGTCGCTGTTGTGCCGCTGCACGCTGAGCAGTGCAGTGTAGTACTCAACGGGATAATGCGCCTTGAGATAAGCCGTCTGGCAGGTCAGGACGGCGTAATCGGCGGCGTGCGCCTTGTTGAAGCCATAGGCGGCGAAGAACTCGATATCGGCGAAGATGCGCTCAGCCACCTCGGCCGAGACGCCGTGTTCAGGGCCGCGCTGAATGAACTTCTCGCGATGCTCTTCAAGGTCTTTCTTCTTCTTCTTGGCAACGGCGCGGCGCATTGTGTCGGCTTCGCTGAGCGTGTAGCCAAACAGCTCAGCGGCGATCTGCTGGATTTGCTCTTGATAGACGCAGATGCCGTACGTCTCGCTCAGGATCGGCTCCAGCTTAGGATGATGGTAGCGCACAGGCTCTTGGCCGTGCATGCGGCGGATGTAGGTTGGGATCAATTCCATCGGGCCTGGACGATAGAGCGAGATGGCTGCCACGATATGCTCGAAGGTCTTCGGCTTCATACTGACCAGCATCTTTCTCATGCCGCTGCTCTCCAGCTGGAAGACGCCGGTTGTCTCGCCGTTGCCGATCAGCTCGAAGAGTTTCGCCACGCGCTGCGCTTGCTCTGGGTCGTTTGGATCGGGGCGATACGGGATGTTCTCCATTGTGAGATGGACGCCGTGATGCTCCGCGATCAGCTCGCAAGCGCGGCGCATGATGGTCAAGGTGGCCAGCCCCAGTAAGTCCACTTTGAGCAAGCCGATCGCCTCGCAGGACTCCACGCTGAACTGCGTGATCTGCTCGAGGGGCGATTCGCCAATCGGTCGGTGCAGCGGCAGGTACTTGACGAGCGGATCGGGCGTGATGATGATACCTGCGGCGTGCGTGCCTGCGTTGCGCGCGACGCCCTCAACGGTCAGCGCAGTGTCCAGCAGCTGGCGCACTTCTGGGTCAGTGTTGTAGCGCTCCTTCAGCGCAGGCACAGCCTTCTCAGGGTCGTCGCTGAGGCACTCGGCGAGCGTGACAGGCTTGCTGGGAATGTTCGGCACGAGCGCCGTCAGCTGGTTGACTTTGCTCGGCTCAACGCCCAGCACGCGCCCGACATCTTTGATGGCGGCGCGCGCCTTGAGCGTGCCAAAGGTGATGATGGCTGCCACCCGGTCTGAGCCGTATTTCCTGCGCACATAGGCGATCATCTCAGCGCGCCGATCGTCGGGGAAATCTATGTCAATATCGGGCATTGTGGCGCGCCCGCGGTTCAGGAAGCGCTCGAAGAGCAACCCGTTGCTGAGCGGGTCGATGCTGGTGATGCCCAGCGCATATGCCACCAGCGAGCCGGCCGCCGAGCCGCGCACATTCCACCATATGTCGGCAAAGCGCGCGTATTGGCACAAATCCCAGACGATTAGGAAGTATGTATCGAAGCCGAGTTCATGGATCACATTCAGCTCATAGTCGAGGCGCGCCTTGATCTCTGCGCGCTCAGCGTCTGCGCCAAAACGCCAGCGCAGCCCTTTTTCCGCTAGATAGCGCAGATACGACCCCGCGTTGTAGCCCTGTGGCACAGGGAAGATCGGCAAGTGATACTTCTCGCGCTCAAGGCGCAGGTCGTCGCACATCTCGGCGATCAGCAGCGTGTTCAGCAGCGCCTCCCTGATGATCACATCCGCGCCGAAGATCTGCCACATCTCAGCGCCTGAGCGCAGGTAATAGGTGGCGCTGGTCATCTTCATGCGCTTGGCGTCGCTCTTGCGCGCGCCCGTCTGAATGCACAAGAGCGTATCGTGCGCCTCGGCGTCGCTTGGGAGCACGTAATGTACGTCGTTCGTGGCGAGCAGCGGCGCATCGACGTAGGTGTGGTTCGCCACCAACCACCGATTCAGAGTGCGCAGCTCAGGGACGTCGTGATGTTGCAGCTCTAGGAAAAAGTTCCCCTTGCCGAAGACCTCTTGATACCACCCTAGGGCGCGCCGCGCTTCGTGTTCGCGTCCTTCGAGCACTAGCTGCGGAATCTCAGCCGATAGGCAGCCTGAAGTGCAGATCAGGCCGTCAGCGTGTTCCGCGAGGAAGTCTTTATCAATGCGCGGGCGATTGTAGAAGCCCTCTAGCTGCGCCGCTGTGGCAATTTTGAGCAGATTTCGATAGCCTGTGCGGTTGCGCGCCAATAGGAGCAGGTGATAAGGCGACTTCTCGCTCGGATCATGAGCGCGCATGCTCTGCCTTGCCAAGTACGCTTCGATGCCGATGATTGGCTTGATGCCCGCCGCCTTGCAGGCGCTGTAGAAGCTGATCGCGCCGAACATTGTGCCGTGATCCGTGATGGCGAGCGCGCGCATGTTTAGCTCCTTCGCGCGCTTGACCAGCTTGTCAATCTTGCTCAAGCCGTCCAAAAGGCTGTACTCAGTATGCACGTGCAGATGTACGAAGTCCTGATGGTGCTCAGGCGCGGCTGCCGCGCCACTAGGGTCGTCCAGCGCTTGGCACATGGCGCACAATCCTATGCTCAGCCTTCACAAGCACGGCCATTGTAGCACGAACGGGCGTTCAAGGGCGGTTTGAAAGAAAACGCGCCGCTGCACAGCGCATAAGCGCCGCACAGCGGCATGTTCTGGCGCTATCAGCGCGCTCAGACGAGCAGTCGCATCGGATTCTCGAGCAACTCGCGCAGCGCTTTGAGGAAAGACGCGCCTTCCGCGCCGTCGCTCACGCGATGATCCACGCTCAGCGAGAGCTTCATGCGCGTGCCGATCCTGATCTCGCCGTCGACGACCACTGGCACCTGCTTGACGGCGCCAACAGCGAGAATGGCCGCTTCCGGCGGGCTGATGATCGCCTGAAAATGCTCTACATCGTAAGCGCCTAGGTTGCTGACTGTGAACGTGGCGCCTTCGATATCCTCAGGCTTGATCTTACCCTCGCGGGCGTTGGCGAACATCACCTTGTTGCGCTTGGCGAGCTGCGAGATCGAGAGCTGATCGGCGTTGCGCGCCACCACGTTCACCAAGCCGCCTCCCGGCAGCGCGACCGCGATGCCGATGTTGATGTACTGGTAGCGCACGAGCGTATCGCCGTAGAAATGGCTGTTCAGGTTCGGGAACTTGCGCAGCGCCAAGGCGGCCGCCTTCACGATCATGTCGTTCACGGTCACTTTCTCGTCATCTGGCAGGCCTTCGTTGATCTGCTTGCGCAAGCTCAGCGCGGCTGCCATATCCACTTCGCTCGTCAGGTAGAAGTGCGGGATAGTTGTCTTGCTCTCCACTGTGCGCGCCGCGATGCGCTGCCGCATCCGCGAGACAGGCTCATGCACAATGCCCTCGCCGCTTGGCAGAGCGCGCTCAGGCGCTCTGGGGGGCGCGCTGGGCGCTTCAGCGACCTGCCGGACAGCGGCCGGCGCAAAGCGCTCAACGTCCGATTTGGTGATACGACCGCCCGGTCCAGTGCCGCGCACGGCGCGCAAGTCAATGCCGCGCTCGCGCGCGATGCGCCGCGCAAGCGGACTGGCGCGCACGCCGTCAGGCAAGTGTGGATCGAGCTGAGCAGGCGCGCCTGGAGCTGCTGCAAGCGCAGAGGCAGGCTCAGGCTTCGCTGTAGGAGCGATCGGCGCGCTCTCAGCGACGGCAGCAGGACTCGCAGCAGGCGAGGTGCCGCCGTTCGTCGTCTCGATGCGCGCCAGAGGCATCCCAACGCTCACCACGTCGCCTGCGCTGACTAATTTTTCCACCAACACGCCGCTGAACGGTGACTCGATCTCGATGGTAGCCTTATCTGCCTCAACTTCGGCGATCACCTCGCCCGCTTGGACGCGTTGCCCGACGTCTTTCATCCAGTTGATGAAAGTCCCTTCTCGCATCGTCGCGCCAAGCATCGGCATTTTCACCACTTCAGCCATAGCAACTGCCCCTCTCAGAGGATTTCCTTGACCGCTGCCACCACTTTGTGCGCATCAGGCAGCGCCATCAACTCGATCTCTTTGGCGTAAGGCAACGGCACATCCATCGCGCTGACGCGCTTGATCGGCGCATCCATGTAGTCGAACATATGCTCTTGCAGCTGCGCCGCGATCTCGCTGCCGAAGCTGTAGAACGGCAACGATTCCTCGACGACCACGCAGCGATTGGTCTTCTTGAAGCTCTCGAAGATCAGCGGCAAGTCCAGCGGGCGCAGCCAGCGCACGTCTATCACCTCACACGAGACGCCTTCCCGCGCCAAAATCTCAGCTGCCTCTAGCGACCACTCCACGCCACGCCCATAGCTCACGATCGTCACGTCTTTGCCCGCGCGCTTGATATCGCCTTTGCCGATCGGCAGCACAAAGTCAGGATCGTCTGGCACCAAGCCCGGCTTTGGATAGAGCGCGATCACCTCTGTGAACAGCACGGGGTTGTCGTCGCGAATCGCGGCTTTCAACATGCCTTTGGCATCGGCAGGCGTGGACGGACAACCGAGGTACAGCCCTGGAAAGTGCGCGAAGATCGGCTCAGGGGTGTGTGAGTGGGTCGCTGTGGCTTGGTTGCCCCAGCCCGTCGCCGCGCGCAAGACCATCGGCACTTTGAACTGTCCGTCGAACATATAGCGCGCTTTGGCAGCGTGATTGATCAGCGCGTCGAAGGCGAGGAAGGCGAAGTTGATGGTCATGATCTCTGCCACTGGGCGCAAGCCCGCCATTGCCGCGCCGACTGCCGCGCCTACAATTGCCATCTCGCTGATCGGCGTATCGCGCACGCGGCGCGCGCCGAACTCATCCAAAAAGCCGCGCGTGACCTTGTGCGTGCCTTCCCAAGCGCCTACTTCCTGCCCCATCACGAATACGCGCTCGTCGCGGATCATCTCTTCGCGCAAGGCGGCGCGTAACGCCTCGCGCATTGGGATGTTTCTCTCTGCCATGCTTTTGATCGACCTCTGCAGTGTATCAGGCGTAAACGTTGCGCACTAGGTCTTCAGCAGTTGGCACAGGACTCTCCTCAGCGAAGCGAACGGCTTCCTCAATGGCAGCGGCCGCTGCAGACTCGACTTGCGCTAGCTCAGGCGCAATATCTGGGAACAGCTCGCGCAGTTTCTTCTCCATTATGAGCAGCGGATCGCGCTGCTGGTAGGCCCGCATCTCTTCAACGCGCTTCATGTAAATGCGATCCGAGACGCCGTGCCCTTCGTAGCGGTATGTGATCGCTTCAATCAAGGCGGGGCCGGTCGTGCGCGCGTACTCAACCGCCTGCTGCGCCACCTCGTAAACTGCGAAGAAGTCCATGCCGTCCACGCGCCCGAAGTCTTGCATGCCGTAGGCAATGGCGCGCTTGTGCAGCTCAGGCTGACCGCTTGCGACTTCCACTGGCGTCCCCATGCCGTACAAATTGTTCTCGATCAACCAAACAACAGGCAAATCCCAGACAGCGGACAGGTTGAGCGCCTCGTGGAAGTAGCCGTTGTTGGTGGCGCCATCGCCGACGAAGCACAAGACCACGTCGCCATCGTTGCTGTATTTTGATTTCAGCGCGATGCCCGCTGCCAACGGCAAATGCCCGCCGACGATGGCATAGCCGCCCCACATCCGCACGCTCACATCCGCCAAGTGCATCGAGCCGCCCTTGCCGCCGCTGACGCCCGTGCGCTTGCCGAGCATCTCCGCCATCAGCCGCTTCACATCTGACCCTTTGGCAATCGCAATGCCGTGATCGCGATACGAAGTGATGACGTGATCGGTCGGCTTGAGCGCCTTGACAGCGCCGACGCCCGTCGCCTCCTGCCCGCTGTAGAGATGCATGTACACCCCGCCAATCTTGCGCGCGTTGTAGAGTTCCTTGCACTTCTCTTCAAAGCGGCGGATAAGCACCATTTGATGATAGGCTTCAACAAGCTCTGCTCTGGTCAATGTTGTTTTAGTCAGCTCGGACATTTGCCATTTCCTCATTGCCCATGATGAAATCTCTTGCGCTGCGCGCCAATCGGCTTTTTGAGCTGCGTCCAGCCGAGCTGAGAGGCGCTCGGCGCAGAAAATTACCAAATCAGCCGCGCGGCGTGCCAAACTGCTTTAGAGCATACCACAACACCTCTCGACTACCAAATGTCTTGTTCATTCAGACAGATTAGGAAAACGACCCTGCGCATCTGATGGGCAACCTAATCAGCAATCGTAGACCTGCCAGATCTCAGCGCTTCTCGAAGAGGGGCAGTTGACTTGACTCGACGCTCGGAAGGCGCTAGACTTAGAAGTAGGCCAAAGAGACGCCGCTGCCCGGATGCACGGCGCGGGGCTCGTGCGGATCTCGCGCGGCCCTTGGGGGAAGATCGGTGAAAGTCCGACGCTGTGCCCGCAACGGTAACGCCTGAGCGCTCAGGCGAAGCCCGATTACCCGCTTTGGCTGCTAGCAGTGTTTCACCTTCGTGGACAAAGGGGAGCACGCGTGGGCGATCTGTATTTCTCCATGCTGTTTCGCCCGCTGCCCAGCGGGCTTTTTGACCCTCGGCGCGCCAACAGCGTGGCGCGTGCATCCTTTGCCCAAAGCAACCAACGCACAACACTGGGAAAGGATGTCTGACCGATGAAAATGCTCAAGTTCAGCCTGATCATCGCACTTGTGCTGGCAATCGCGCTGAGCGGCGCGCCGTCGGCACGCGGGCAAGAGGCAAATCCAACCGAGTGTTTGACGAGCTTCGATCCTGATCGCGATTACTTCCCGCAGAAGGTCGAGATTGCCTTCGCCACAGGCTTCAGCGTGGAGTATCACAAGCACTACAAAGTGGTGCGCGTGACGCGTCCGTGGGCAGGGGCTGAGAGCGGTTTCACCTACCTGCTGGTGCAATGCGGCGCGCCGACGCCTGCTGATGAGCAGTTCAAAGATGCAGTGGTGGTCGAAGTTCCGATAAGGAAACTTATCAGCATGTCCACCACGTACCTGCCGCACTTGGTCGAGCTGGGCGTGGTCGAGGCGCTCGTCGGCGTGGATACGCTGCAATACATCTCGACGCCTGAGATCATCGAGCTCGGCAAGGCGGGCAAGCTGGTTGAGATCGGCAGCGGCGCGCAAGTGAACGTCGAGCAAGTCGCCCTGGTTGCGCCCGATCTGATCATGACATACGGCACTGGCGCTCCCGATTACGACGCGCATCCCAAGCTGATCGAGGCAGGTTACAAAGTCGCGCTGAACGGCGAGTTCGCTGAGAACACGCCGCTCGGCCGCGCGGAGTGGATCAAGTTCACGGCGCTCTTCTTCAACGCTGAGGCGCGCGCCAACGCCTACTTTGACGGCGTGGCCAGCGAGTATCAGCGCTTGGTGGCGCTGACCGAGCGCGTCAGCACGCGCCCGAGCGTCTTGATCAACACGCCTTATCAAGATGTCTGGTACATCCCCGGCGGCAAGAGCTTCGCCGCGCGCTTCTTGCTGGACGCGGGCGCCAGCTACGCTTGGGCGGACGACGAAACAACGGGCAGCCTGCCGCTGAGCATTGAAGACGTCTTCGCCAAAGCCGGCGACGCCGAATTCTGGGTGAACGTTGGTTTCTTCGGCTCGCTGAAAGACCTCGAAGCGGCTGATGCGCGCTTTGCTCAGTTCGCCGCCTTCAAGAACGGCAAGGTCTTCAACAACGACAAGCGCACCAACGAGAATTTCGGCAACGACTACTTCGAGAGCGGCGTGATCCGCCCGCACATCATCCTCGCCGATCTGATCAAGATCTTCCATCCCGAGCTGCTGCCCGACCACGAGCTGGTCTACTACCGGCAGCTGAAGTAAACAAGGCACAAGGCTGTGGCGACGCGCTCTGAGGCACAAGCTTGGCAATCGGCGCGCCTTGCACTGCGCTTGGGCAGGCGGAGCATCGTCTTCACAGCCTTGCTCATCGCCGTGTGCGGCATGTTTTGTCTCGCTTTGGCAGTTGGCTCGGTCAGCGTGCCGCTAGAGGACGTGCTGCGCGCGCTGCTGGGGCAGGCGACAAGCCGACCTGCTTATGCCACCATTGTGACGCAGTTCCGCATGCCGCGCGCGCTGACGGCGCTCTTAGCAGGCGCGGCGCTGGCTGTAGGCGGCGTGCAGATGCAGACTCTCTTCCGCAACCCGCTGACCGATCCATTCGTCTTAGGCGTCAGCGCCGGCGCTAGCTTAGGCGTGGCGCTTGTGGTGCTGGCAGTTGGCACAACGGGCGCCAGCATCTTGGCCGGAATCGGCTTGCTGGGCGACTTCAGCATGGCGGCGGCTGCCAGCCTTGGCGCGGCCGTCATGCTGCTCATCGTGCTGAGCTTCGCGCAGCGCACACAGAGCATCCTGACGCTCTTGATCGTCGGTTTGATGCTCGGCTACGCGGTCAGCGCGCTGGTCAGCCTGCTGCTTTATTTCAGCATCCCTGAGCGCATTCAGGCGTATATCAACTGGACGTTTGGCAGCTTTGGCGGCGTGACTTGGCGGCAATTGCCGATTCTCGCGCTGCTGATCGGCGTCGGCTTGGCGCTCAGCCTCGCTTTGGTCAAGCCGCTGAACGCGCTCCTGCTCGGCGAAGCCTATGCGCAGAGCATGGGCATCAATTTGCGCCGCGCGCGGCTCGGCATCATCCTGAGCACGGCGTTGCTGGCGGGCGCTGTGACCGCTTTCTGCGGCCCGATCGGCTTTCTAGGCATTGCCGTGCCGCACCTGAGCCGGATTCTGCTGCGCACCGCCGATCATTGCGCGCTTTTGCCGACTGCGATGCTGCTCGGCGCGTTGGTCGCCATGCTCGCCGACCTGATCGCGCAAGTGCCGGGCAGGCAGATTATCCTACCTTTGAACGCGATCACGGCGCTGATCGGCGCGCCTGTGGTCGCGCTGATCGTGATGCGGCAGCGCAGCTTGCGCGATGCCTTCAGCGCATGAGCCAGATCGTCTTGACCGCAGAGCGCCTAAGCGTTGGGTATTGGGCGGGGGGCGGCGCGCCTGCGGTCGTGCTGCGCGACCTGAACCTGACCTTGCACAGCGGCGCGCTCGTCTGCCTGATCGGTCAAAACGGCGCTGGCAAGTCCACGCTCATGCGGACGCTCGCCGCTGTGCAGCGACCGCTAGCGGGCACAGTCCGCATCGGCGGCGAAGATGTGCATCAGCTGCCGATCAAGCGTCGGGCGCGCCTGATCAGCATCGTGCTGACCGAGCGTGCGCAGACGGGCCTGCTGAGCGCTCGCGAGGTGACGGCGCTTGGGCGGCTGCCTCACACAGATTGGACAGGGCGCTTGAGCGAGGCGGATCGGGCGATTGTGGACTGGGCGTTGCAAGCAGTGGGGGCGCAGGTGCTGGCGGCGCGCCCGATCAGCGAGCTGAGCGACGGCGAGCGCCAAAAGGTGATGATCGCGCGCGCTTTGGCGCAAGAGACGCCGCTGATCTTCCTCGACGAGCCGACTGCGTTTCTCGATCTGCCGTGCCGCGTTGAGATCATGGCGCTTTTGCGCCGTCTGGCGCATTGCACAGGGCGCGCCATCTTGCTCTCAACGCACGACCTCGAGTTGGCGCTGCGAAGCGCGGATCGGATTTGGCTTCTGGATGGAGACGGCGCGCTGCAAGCGGGCGCGCCCGAAGATTTGGTACTGAGCGGCGCCTTCGCGCGCGCCTTCGCCAGCGAAAGCGCCGCCTTCGACGCGAGCAGCGGCACGTTCAAGCTATGCACAGAGGTGCGCGGCGCGCTCGCGGTACAGGGCGAGGGCTTGCGCGCGCTCTGGACGCGCCGTGCGCTAGAGCGCGCCGGCTTTGTCGTCCGTCAGCAGATGCCGGCGCCGTTTTGCGTGCAGGTGACGCAAGATGGCTGGCAGTGGCGAGCGACGCACTACAGCTCGCTCGAGGCGCTGGTCGAGGCGCTACTGAACGCAAACGCCGACCCCGCGTGAGGTCGGCGCTCTGAGGGTGACCGGAGGGCTTCGAACCCTCGACCTTCTGGGCCACAGCCAGACGTGGTACCACTCCACCACGGTCACCAGCTGCTGCACACCTAAGTCTAGCATACTTTTGAGCGCTGCGCTAGCCTCTATTTTTCAGCAGCGAGAGCTAGGGTAAGGCAAGCACGCGCCGCCAGCATGATCGCTTGTCAAGTGTGCAGTGCGCTCGCATCATAATTCTAAGCCGATTTCTAAGCCGATCGGCGCTCAGCGCAGTAGACTCAATCGAGGCGAAGAGAAGAGGGGATAAGCAGCAGCCTTGAGAGCTCTCATCAGCGGTGCAGGCGGCTTCGTTGGCAGGCACTTGCTTGCGTACTTGTGCCAACACATGCCGCACGTCGCTTTGCATGGCATATTGTTCTCTGATTCAGGGCGGCGCGCCGCGCTGGAGGCGCTTGGCTGCCAAGTGTGGACGCTTGATCTGCGCGACGCAGATGCCGTGCGCGATCTGGTGGCGCGGGTGCGCCCTGATCGCATCTATCACTTGGCAGGGCAAGCCTTTGTGCCGCGCTCGTTCGCTGCGCCGTGGGAAACGCTTGAAGTGAACATTCGCGGCACGCTCAATTTGCTGGAGGCCGTCCGTGTGCTCAAGCTGGAGACGCGCATTCTGGTGGTCAGCTCTGCTGAAATTTATGGCGCAGCTGACGCTGACTCACTGCCGCTGACCGAGAGCGCGCCGTTCATGCCGTCCAGTCCATACAGCGTCAGCAAAATTGCGCAGGATATGCTGGCATGGCAATATGCGCGTGCGCATAGCTTGCACGTGGTGCGCGCGCGTCCCTTCAATCATATCGGCACAGGGCAGAGCGTCGATTTTGCCGTGCCGAACTGGGCGTCACAGATCGCGGCTGCTGAGCTTGGGCTACGCGAGCCGGTTGTGGCGGTGGGCAACCTTGCCGCAGCGCGCGATTTCACCGATGTGCGCGACGTGGTGCGCGCTTACGCGCTCGCGCTTGAGCGCGGCGTAGCAGGCGCCGTCTACAATGTCTGCTCAGGCGTGCCGCAGACCATGCAGCATATCCTTGAGACGCTCATCAGTTTGAGCCGGACGCCGATCACCGTGCGCGTCGATCCTGAGCGCTTCCGTCCAGTTGAAATTCCTGTCCTGTATGGCTCATATGCGCGCCTGCAGGCGGATACCAACTGGCGACCAGAGATCGACTTGGTCCAATCGCTGACCGATGTTTTGAACGAATGGCGCGCGCGCCTGCGCAGCGCTTGAAAGATTCCAATTCATCAAGCTGAGGAGACTGAAGTTCCTATGGCGAAACGTGCGCTGATCACTGGCATCACGGGGCAAGATGGCTCTTACCTTGCTGAGCTACTGCTGGAAAAAGGCTATGAGGTTTACGGCCTAGTGCGCCGCACCAGCACGCAGCGCTTCTCGCGCATCAGCCATATTCAGGATCACATTCGCCTGATCCCGGGCGATATGCTCGATCAAACATCGCTGCAGGAGGCGCTGCGCGAAGCGCGACCCGATGAGGTCTATAACCTTGCCGCGCAAAGTTTCGTGCAGACTTCGTGGCGGCAGCCTGTCTTCACAGGCGATGTGACCGCGCTCGGCGTCACACGCCTGCTGGACGCGATTCGGCACGTCAATCCTGAGATACGCTTCTATCAGGCGTCTTCTTCAGAGATTTTTGGCAAGGCGCGAGAAGTGCCACAGCGCGAGACCACGCCGCTCCATCCGCGCAGTCCGTACGGCGTGGCGAAGGCGTACGGACATTGGATCACAATCAATTACCGCGAGAGCTACAACATGTTTGCCGTCAGCGGCATCTTGTTCAACCACGAGAGCGAGCGGCGCGGCATCGAGTTCGTCACGCGCAAGGTCACTTACAATGTGGCGCGCATCAAGCTGGGCTTGGCGAAGGAGCTGCGCTTGGGCAATCTGGATGCGCAACGCGACTGGGGCTTCGCCGGCGACTATGTGCGCGCCATGTGGCTGATGTTGCAACAGCCAACGCCTGAGGATTACGTGATCGCCACCGGCGAGGCACATAGCGTTCGAAAGTTGGTGGAGATAGCGTTCAGTTACGTCGGGCTGAATTGGCGCGATTACGTAGTGCAAGATCCTGCCCTCATGCGCCCTGCTGAAGTAGATTTGCTGGTGGGCGACGCAAGCAAGGCGAGAAAGCAGCTGGGCTGGCAGCCAACCGTGACGTTCACTGAGCTTATCCATCGCATGGTAGAAGCCGACCTGAAGTTGCTGCGCGATGGCGGCTCAGAGGGCTGAGCAAGCGCTTTTCGCCGATCTCTAACAGCCTTCCAACGCGTCACATGCCATACGACGGCACATCCGTGCTATGATACAGGTTAGGAATGCGTCAGGAAAATTGACGGCTGGAGTTGGCTAGCGGGGATTGAACAGTGGCGCCCGATTTGCTGACGCTCTTTGCTGAGCCATCAGTTGCCCTGCTGTATTTCATGGCGATGCTTCTGCTAGGCGGCGCAGCATTTTTCATGGCGCTTGGGCAGCGACTGCGCGGCACAAGCGAGCGCGCTGCCACCATCTACACTTTGGCAGGGCTGGGCGTTTTGACGGCGTGGCTGGCGCTGATGGGCGGCGCGCTCGCCGTCCTGCTGAGCGGAGAGCCAAGCGCGGCCATCATGCCACCTCTAGAGCGCGCCGTGAAGGCGGTAGTCGTTGCCTGCATCGGCTATGCTTTCCTGCGCGCCGAGACCGTGCCAGCTCAGCGCAGCAATCGCGCGCTTGACCTATTTTTCGCGGCGCTTTTGGCGCTCCTGTTAGCTGCTTACGGCTACACGGCTCACGTTTGGTACACAACTTTCGATTCGCAGACCGCCTTCAACGTGGCGCCGTTCGGCAGCGCGTGGATGCTCGGCGGCGTCGCGTTGTGCGCGCTCTGGACAGCGCTCTTGCTGCTCAACTTGCGCCGTACGCCCGATGCGCCGTTGAAGCTGCTCTTCTGCCTCGTTGTGTTGGCAGGCTACGCCCACACAGCCTATGCCATTCTCAGCGGGCAGATCGGCGGCAATGGCGTTGGCGCGTTGCGGCTCGCTTTCCTGCTCGCGATGCCGCTCTTGCCCGTGGCAGTTTACCGTTTCGTGGTCAGGCGGATGACGCAGCTGGTGGAGGAGCGCGCTGCGCAAGCGACGGTCGCCACGCTAACCAACATCTCGGCCAATCTGCTCGATACCACTGTAGAGCGCGAGTCCGTCATGCTGCTGAAGGCGATCGGCACGATGATTGAGCGCGAGGCGCCTGAAGATTTGCCGCGCCAGATCGTGATCGCTGCTACGTCGCTCGTGAAAGCCGATGTCGGCGCGTTGCTGGTCGCCGATGACGAAGAATACGCTGATGTCTTAGCCGCTTTTGACGTGGTGCAGCAGCGCGCCATTGCAGCAATGGCGTTCAAGCTGGACGAGCAGCCGACTTTGCAAGAAGCGCTCAGATCGCGGCTGCAGAAGAGCTTGTCGGCAGATCAAAACCTGAACGAGATGGTCGATCTGTACACGCGGCTCGATGTCCAGAAGATCGGGCCGGTCTATTTTCAGCCGCTGACGCGCGAAGGCGAGGTTGCCGGCGTGTTGGTGATTGCGCTGCCGTACACGCAACGCAATCTGCGCGAGAGCGAGCGGCGCTCGCTGGAGAGCATTGCGCCAGCGGCTGCGCGTCTGCTGCTGATCAGCTGTGCGGCGCAACGTGCGTGCTTGGAGGCGCAGCGCAATGCAGCGCAAGCTGTTTTGGCGAACGCAGAGTCAGCTGATCAGCCAATCGGCAACACGGCCGCGGTGCGCGCTGAGATGCAAGCGAGCCTTGAGTTGGCGCGCAGCCAGATCAACGAGCTGAGCGCGCTCGTCCGCGAGCTACAGGTCGAGCTGGATTACGAGCGCAGCCGCCTCGCCGAGCTTGTGGCAGACGATCCAGAGGGGCTCTCGATCTCGCAGCGCATTGAGAAAATGGCATCCGAGCGGCGCCGCCTTGAAGCGGAGCGCGAGCAGCTGGTGCAGGCGCTCCAAGAGGCGCAGACTCAGCTGGCGCGCGCCAGCGGCGGCGATGACGAGATGCTGCGCACGCTGGTGCACGCCTTGCAGAAAGAGCGCGACGATCTGCTAGCCCAAAAGGAGCTGCTTGAGCAACAGCTCATCGAGATTCGTAAGGGCGGCAATACAGCGCCTGCCATGCTGCGCGAGCTTTTGGTGCGGCAGAGCGAGGAGCGCGCCCGCCTTGAGGCGGAGCGCGATCAGCTGCGCGCGCAATTGGCTGACGTGGAAGCGCAGCTGCGCGCGCTCGGCATCGAAGGCGGGCCGAACGCCTTGCTCACGACCTTGGTCAGCTTGACCGACGAGCGCAGCCGCTACAAAGCGCAAGCTGAGCGCGCCGCGCAAGAGCGCGACGCCTTGCGCGCTGAATTGCAGCGCATCCGCGACTTGATCGCGGCTGCCGAAGAGCGCGAGGCGAAGATCGCCGCGCTGGAGAACGAATTGCGGCGCTTGGCAGGCGACCGCGAGGCGCTGGCGCGCCAACGCGACGCGCTGCGCCAAGAGCGTGAGGCAACGCAGAGCGAACGCGAACAG
>JAGHYP010000288.1 GCA_017743585.1 Chloroflexota bacterium | reverse complement strand
GTGTATAAGAGACAGAGCAATGGCTGCACGACGTCAGCCCGAGCGGCTTTTTCACCACGTACATGGCGCTCTTCGGCGATCCGTTTCGCTACGCCATTGAGCCGCTCCTGCCGCCTGACCTGAAGCAGCCTGAGCTAGCGCTGCCGTTCCCGCGCGGCGAGACGTGGTACCTGACTGCTGGTCCGCACGGCGGCTGGGACGCGCGTCAGAGCGGCTGGGCGGCGGTAGACTTCGCGCCCCCTCGACCTCCAGACGCCATCTTGGCAGCGCAGGGGAACTGCTACGTCTCGCCCTACTTCACCACGAGCATGGCGACAGGTCTGGTGGTGCGCAGCGGTGACGGCGCGGTAGTAGTGGATTTGGATATGGACGGCGATGAGCGCACGGGCTGGACGCTCGTCTACTTGCACATCGCCGATGCAGATCGCGTGCCTGCTGGCACAGTGGTGCAGGTCGGCAGTCCAATCGGGCGTCCATCGTGTGAAGGGTTGTATCTGAACTCGTCCGGCACGCATGTGCACGTAGCGCGGCGCTACAACGGGGAGTGGATTGTGGCGGATTGTCCTGCTTGCTTGCCTGATGTGCCGAACGTGCCATTCGTGATGAGCGGCTGGGAAGTGAAAGGTTACGTAGGGCAGGTTTATCAGGGCTACCTGCAGAAGGACGGTCTGGTGCGGCGCGCCGAACAAGGACGCGACGATCCGATAAATCAAGTTCAGTGGTGACGTTTGGCTTCGTTAGCGTGGAAAAGTGAAATTCAAGGCAGAAACACGATCAGTTTGAAAAATATCTTGATCGCGTTAGAATTAAGGCACGCCTAAATTCAAGATGCGATGAAGCGGCGTCTCTTCAGAATTCATCAGATAAATCCGCCTCAAAACTAACCTTTTTGCTCATGACTTGTGAAAGCTGCCAAAATTACCTCAGCTCACCTCAAAAACTTGCCGTGCAAATGATAGAGCCAAGCGATTCGGGCACTTGCCTAAAGCGGTCAGCTGTTGTATTCTAGAGGAGCTAAGGGTGCCATATGCGGGCGCTCAGAGGATAACCCGCCTATGCACGGCGTGGCTTGTGGCAAGGTTTGAGGGGAAGCGGCGATGCAGTATCCACACCGCAGCAGCAAACGACTGAAGGCGCTCGATGCAGCGAACTCGCGCGAGTCGATTCGCCGTCGACGTGCGCACCTGAGCTGCGGCACGCGCCTCACCACCTACGGGCAGGCCGTGGCGGTTGTGCCTGTGCTGGTCAAAACCGACGGCGCGCGCGAAGCCTTCGACCGCAGAAAACTCAAGCGCGGCATCTGGCACGCTCGCGCCAAGCGTCCGATCGCAGCGCAGGCAGTCGAGCAGCTGGCGATCAATGTCGAGCGCTGTCTGCAGTCGTCTGGTCAGGCGGAAGTCTCAAGCCGCGTCGCCGGCGATAGGGTTATCAGGGAGCTGAAAGGCTTTGATCCGAACGCCTATGTGCGCCACGCCATCGTCTATCCGAAGCTGGATAGCTTGTACAACGGGCGCGCTGAGATCGATAAGCTGCTCGCTGAGCAGAATGCATCTTCAGCTGCTGTGGTTGACTCCCAACCTGCTGAACTGCCGTTGATAACATCGAACTGAGACAACATCATAGGGAACGGTAACCACCGCGTTCAGTTTATCGAAGTCGGTAGGCGCTTTAGCTATCGCTAAAGATGCGCGAGTTATCTTTACATTTTTGCTAAGTCAGTATCGTCAAAGAGGGTATACTCATGCGTATTGCCAAGATCAGCTCGACGCTACACGGCACTAACACCATGCCTACAGCGCCTATTCCAGAGGATTTGAAAGACACTCCAATCCAATTGACAGAAAACGCGCGCATTATTATACAAAAGCGTTATCTGCGGCGCGGCGAAGATGGCAAGCCCGTCGAAACTGAGCATCAGATGTTCTGGCGCGTGGCTTATCACGTGGCGCTGGCGGAGCTGGAGTTCGTTGACCATGAGACGGTCATGCAGCGTGCGCGCTCCTACTTTGAGCTGCTCACCAAGCTGCGCTTCTTTCCGAATAGCCCGACGTTCACAGGCGCAGGTACGCCGCTTGGTCAGCTGGCGGCATGCTTTGTCCTTGCCATTGATGACGACATGGGACGCACTGAGAGTGGCATCTTTCAGACTCTGCGCAACGCGGCGCTGATTCAGCAGACGGGCGGCGGCAACGGCTTCGCCTTCTCGCGCTTGCGCCCCAAGGGCGCGCTGGTGAGAAGCAGCGGCGGCGAGGCAACAGGACCAGTCGGCTTTTTGCGCGTCTACGATCAGGCATTTGGCGAGATCGCGCAGGGCGGCAGCCGACGCGGCGCGAATATGGCCGTGCTGCGCGTCGATCACCCCGATATCCGCGAGTTCATCACTTGCAAGACAGATGAGAGCGCTATCACCAACTTCAACATCAGCGTCGGCATCACGGATGCCTTCATGCGCGCTGTGGAGAGCGATAGCGATTTCAACCTCGTCAATCCACAAAATGGCGAAGTGTGGGAAACCGTCCGCGCGCGCGACCTGTTCAACTTGATCGTCAGGCAGGCACACCACAACGGCGAGCCGGGCGTCTTGTTCCTCGATACAGCCAACAGAAGCAATCCTGTTCCTCACTTGTATGAGCTGGAGAGCACAAATCCGTGCGTGACAGGCGATACGCTTGTCGCCACGCCGTTCGGTTGGCGAAGGGCTGACTCGATCCGAGAAGGTGATGAAATTTGCACTGTGCTAGGCACAGGGCGCGTGGCGACGATTGAAGTGAACGACGCTGTGCCTGTGTTCGATGTGTATTTCTCGGATGGCGGCTCGGTGCGCGTCACAGCGGCGCACCAATTCTATGTAAGGGATGCAGGCAGTAAGTCCTTCAAGCCGCGCCGCTTAGACGAGCTTAAGATTGGCGACTGGGTGCGCGTTCATCGCGCCGCCATGCCGAACAACCCCGTGCCGCAAGGCAGCGTGCCGCTCGAAGATCGGCAATATGGCTTTCTAGTCGGCCTCTTGGTGAGCGACGGCATACTCACGCCGACGGGCTTGCCCAGAAACGTCGTCCGTGTCAGCTCTCACGCAGGTGAACATGAATGGAATGTGATAGTCGTCAACGCGCTCAAGGCGGTAGGCGCTGAGCGCGTGACTGCCTGCGTGATGGAAGGTAGTCGCTCCATCGTGATGGATCCAGAGCCCGGTCGCGTCATCGCTTCTTGGGTGCATTCTCT
>JAGHYP010000287.1 GCA_017743585.1 Chloroflexota bacterium | reverse complement strand
CCACCAGCGGCAGCGCGGCGCGCCACAACGCGCCCCAGAGAATCCGCAAGCTGCGCACAGCGGGCGCGTCATGTCCGGCGGCTCGCCGGGCCTGCGTCGCCTGCGGTAAGGCTGCCTCGGCATCCGCCCCGCCCTGCTGAGCCGTCTGCTCTTCGCCCAGCACCACGTTCTCTGCCACGCTCAGCACGGGGATCAGCTGGAAATGCTGATGCACCATGCCGATGCCGCTGTGAATCGCATCGCGCGGGCTGACGAAGCGCACCTCGCGCCCGTTCAGGCGGATCGTGCCTTGGTCAGGATGATACAGGCCGTAGATGATGTTCATCAGCGTGCTTTTGCCGGCGCCATTCTCGCCTAGGAGCGCCAAAATCTCGCCGCGATGCAGCTGCAAGCTCACGTCATCGTTGGCGAGCACGCCCGGAAAACGCTTGGTGATCCCCTGCACTTCGAGGACGACGTCACCAGTTGGCATGGCGCTCACTCCGTCTCATAAGCCTTGCCGATGTGCGCCGGCGGGCGCGCCCTGCCCATGAAGCCCGCCAGCACGACCAACGTCAAGACATACGGCAACATAGCGACGAATTGGTGCGGAATTTGCACGCCTGCGAATTGCAACTGGCTCTGCAGCGCAGTGGCATAGCCGAATAGCAACGCGCCGAACAAGACGCGCGAGGGACGCCACGCGCCGAAAATCATCACTGCCAGCGCAATGAAACCGCGCCCGTTGCTCATGCCGCGCTCAAACGAGACGCCTTCCAGCACCAGCACTGCGCCCGATAAGCCCGCCAAAGCGCCGCTGATCGCCAAGTTCGTGAACTGCAGGCGGTGGACGTTCACGCCGAGCGTATCCGCCGCGCGCGGGTTCTCTCCGACCGACCGCGTGCGCAGCCCCCACGTCGTGTGGAAGAGCAGGAAGCCTAAAATCGGCACCAGCGCAAACGCCGTGTAGGTCAAAATGCCCTTATCGAAAAGGATCGCCCCTATGTCCGCGAGAAGGCCTTGCTCTGTGGCGAACGGATTGCGGATGACAGGCGGCAGCCGATCGATCACGTTCTGCCCGCCTTCGTACAGATAGCCCGTCATGCCGAGCGCGAAGATGTTGACGACCGTGCCGCTGATGATCTGATCCACCTTGAAGCGGATGGATAGCACGGCGTGCAGCATCGCCAACGCAATGCCAATCGCAGCCGCTGCTAGGATAGAGAGTCCGAGGCGAATTGGCTGCTCTTGCAAGAGAGGGGCGACGCCCGGACGGCTGAGCGCCACATTGGCGTAGAAAGCGCCGTACGCCCCGAAGAGCATCATGCCCTCAATGGCAATGTTCACAATGCCCGAGCGCTCGCTCACAATGCCGCTCATCGCGCCGAAGATGATCGGCACGGCGCCGCGGATCGCCGCGTTGATAGCCGCAACGCTTATAAAAGTGCTTAAAGTAATCTCTGATGTCACACGCTCAATCTTATGAACACTTAATTGAACGCTAAAGCGTGATATCGAGAATTTTCTCGCCCACAGCGCGCAGCTCGCTGAGCGGCAATCGGCTCAAGCGCAGCGCGATCTCAAGATACGGCAGGTTGTTCGGCTGCGAGACGAAGGCGCGGATCTCTTCGGGCAGCTCGCAGAAGCGTTCATAGGCTTCTTGCAGGGCGAGCCAGCCGCCAAGCTGACCGACATCTTCCAAAAAGTAGCTCGGCGCCTTGCGCAGCGCTATCGCCAGCGAGGCCAGCTGCGGGAACGGCAGAGGGATCTGACCGAACTCGTAAGCGCTGAGGGTCTCGGCGTCTGTGCCGCTCAGCTTCGCCAGCTCTTCAAGGCTCAGACGCGCTTCGCGGCGCGCTAGGGTCAGGCGGATGCCGATCACGCGCTGCCGCAAAAGCACGTATTCTTGCGGCGCTATGCTGAGATCAGGCTGCCGCTTGCGCTCCAGCATCTGCGTGCCGAAGAAATGGCTGACCGGCAAGTTCAGGCGGTAGGCGATCAGCTCGAGTTGCGGCAGGCTGGGCGATTCTAAGCCGAATTCCCACGCTTCCACGGTCGCTTCCGATTCGCCCAGCGCGGCAGCCAACTCGGCGATGCTCAAATTGTTGGCTTGGCGCGCATCGCGCAGCAGGACGCCCAGCACGCGCGCGCGCAGCGCGTGAATTTCAGCAAAATTGCGCTCAGCAGGCGCAGGCGGAGCAGTTTCCTCGCGCTTTTTGCGGAAGCGAGCGCTGATCTCAGAGAAATCCATAGCTGGCGCAACCCTTTTGTTGCCGACTGCTAACAGCCTTGCCTATCGTGCGCCGCATTATAAGGCAAAATAGCGCCGCCTGCAAGCGAGCTGCAAGACGACCTATCTTGTTCAGCGCGCTGACACAATGCTGATACTCACACAAGGATTCGCTCGATTGCGCCAGCGCCGCCGCGTTCCGCTTTGGGAGTGCAGCGGCGCGATGTTCCGCAATCGGGAGCTCATGATGTGATTTTGCGCAGCGCGGTCGTCCGCGCGGACTGAGCGCTCCGTGGGGCGGATGACGCTGAACAGCGCTGAACAGGGCTTGGAGCGCCGCGCTGAATCTGCTACACTGGTATCCGCGGCACGGGAGAGCGCGGCACATGGCGTCCGAAGGGCGGCTGATCAGCGGTCGGTTTCAAATTCTAGAGACGCTCGGCTCAGGCGGCATGGCGGTCGTCTACAAAGCGCACGACCTGCGCTTGCGGCGCGACGTGGCGCTCAAAACGCTGCGCTCCAGCCTGACCGCTGACCCCGCCTTTCAGGATAGTTTCCGCGAAGAGGCGCGGCGAGTCGCCAATTTGCTGCATCCGAACATCGTGACCGTCTTCGACGCCGATAACGACGGCCCGCTGTTCTACATCGTGATGGAGTACGTGGACGCGCAAGACCTGAAGAAGCACATCCGCGCCAGCGCGCCGTTCTCGGTCGAGCGCACGCTGCACATCGGGATTCAGGTTTGCGCGGGCATCGGCTATGCGCACCGCGCAGGGATAGTCCACGCCGATGTCAAGCCGCAAAACATCCTGCTCTACAGCAACGACACGGTCAAAGTGACCGATTTCGGCATCGCGCAGGTCATCAGCAACACGCAAGCCGTGACGCGCCAAGAAGTCGTCTGGGGCAGCCCGCAATACTTCTCGCCCGAACAAGCGCAAGGCAACCAGCCAACGCCTGCCTCGGATGTCTACATGATCGGCATAGTGCTGTACGAAATGCTGACGGGCAAGTTG
>JAGHYP010000013.1 GCA_017743585.1 Chloroflexota bacterium | reverse complement strand
CCCCTCCGACCCGCAGAGGGTACTGAAACCTCGCCGTCTAGCTCAGCGGCATCGCCGTCGATCAGACGAGTTGCAACCCCCTCCGACCCGCAGAGGGTACTGAAACCTGTTCAGCGGGCAATCATTGCTGCGGCTTTCGAGGTTGCAACCCCCTCCGACCCGCAGAGGGTACTGAAACTCAAGCACAGCGCGCAGGGCGCGGCGTGTGCGTGAGTTGCAACCCCCTCCGACCCGCAGAGGGTACTGAAACCGAAGTTGCCGCCCGAGCCAGCTGGAAGGGCTCGTAAGTTGCAACCCCCTCCGACGCGCAGAGGCGCTGAAACCTACTCCCTAGAAGCTCCGCCGCTACTGCTCCAGCTGCAATTGCTCACGATCCGATAGAGCGAAGTGACAAGCTGGCGGTCTTGGCGCTGAGCGGCGGGCAAGGCAGCGGCGCGCGCAGAGCGTAGTTGTGCATCGCGGCGGCGCTCTGTATAATGCCTGACGCATTCACACAGCGAACGGAGAGTCGACCATGAGATCGCGCGCATTGCTGTGCTCCCTCTTGGCAGCTTGCCTCTTGCTGCCGACGCTGCTCAGCGCCGCGCCTGCGCAGGCAAACATCTCTAGCCTGAGCGTGCATCGCCGCACCTGCAGCCAAGCGACCGCCTTCGTGAATTACGACGGCTTCTCAGGCGGCAGCGCGCCCTTCTACATCGCCTTCACGTTAGACCTGAACAACAACGGCATCTTCGGCGAAGTCGGCGAGCCGACCTCGTTCGCTCAGGTCTCGGGCAACGGCTCGCCTTTGGTCATCGGCAGGCGCTTGAGCTTCCCGAATCAGCGCGAGGGCTCGTTCATCGCCGTGACCGCCTATGAAGTGGATAGCGAAGGCTTCTTCGTCAGCGGGCCGCTAGAGCCCGTTCGCTATAGCTGCACCTATCGCCCCGCCTTGAACGCGCTCGCCAGCAACACGGGCATCCAGCCGCGCATTGCAGTGGTGGCGCGCATCTTCGTCAATCGCGCCGAGGTCTACAGCGCGCCGAGCGCGGCTTCGACGCTGATCGGCGGCTTGGGGCTTGGTCAGCAGGTGGATGTATTGGCGCGCAACGCGCGCAACGACTGGGTGCAGATTCGCTTTGGCGGCGGCACGGGCTGGATCATGTGGCGGACTCAGGCGCGCCTGACAGGCGCCTTCTCGCAGCTGCCCGTTGTGCAGTGAGAGGTGGTTCCGCAATGGCAGAGCAAGCAGCTGAGCTATTGTGGTGGCAGCGCGGCGTGATCTATCAGATTTATCCGCGCAGCTTCGTGGATTCGAATGGCGATGGAATCGGCGACCTGCGCGGCGTGCTGCAGCGCATAGATTATCTGAGCGAGACGCTCGGCGTGGACGCCATCTGGCTCTCGCCGTTCTATCCATCGCCGATGAAAGACTTTGGCTATGACGTCGCCGAGTATTGCGATGTCGATCCGATCTTCGGCACGCTCGCCGATTTCGATGAATTGCTGGCGGCTGCGCACGCGCGCGGCTTGCGCGTGATCATTGACTTTGTGCCGAACCACACCTCAGACCAGCATCCGTGGTTCAAAGAGTCGCGCAGCTCGCGCGACAATCCGAAGCGGAACTGGTATATCTGGGCCGATCCGAAGCCTGATGGCAGCCCGCCAAACAACTGGCTGAGCTTGTTCGGTGGCAGCGCCTGGGAATTCGACGCGCACACAGGGCAGTACTATCTGCATTCTTTCCTGAAGGAGCAGCCTGACCTGAATTGGCGCAATCCTGAGGTGAAGGCGGCGATGTTCGAGGTGCTGCGCTTCTGGCTGCGGCGCGGCGTGGATGGCTTCCGCGTGGACGTGGCGCACTTTTTGATGAAGGATCCTGAGCTGCGCGACAATCCGCCCAGCGCAGGCGGCTTGGCGCTCTACAAGCCGATGGGCGAATACGACACGCAGATTCATCTCTACGATAAAGGGCATCCTGATAATCACGCGCTCTATCGCGAGTTCCGCGCCGTGCTGGACGAATTCGAGCCGATCAGCCCGCGCATGGCGGTGGGCGAGATTCACATCGCCGATTGGCAGGAGTGGGCAAGCTACTACGGCGAGCACAACGATGAGCTGCACATGCCGTTCAACTTCGCGCTGATCAACGCGCCGTGGCGCGCCGACGTGGTGCGCGAGGTGGTTGAAAACGTGGAGCGCGTGCTGAACAGAGGTCAGCAGCCGAATTACGTCTTCGGCAACCATGACGAGCCTCGCATCGCCAGTCGCATCGGCGAGCGTGCAGCGCGCGCGTGCATGTTGCTCTTGCTCACGTTGCGCGGCACGCCGACCATGTACTATGGCGATGAGATCGGCATGGTGAATGGCGACATCCCGCCTGAGCTGGCGCAGGATCCTTGGGGAAAGAACGTGCCGGGGCTGGGCTTAGGGCGCGACCCTGAGCGGACGCCAATGCAGTGGGATAGCTCGCCGAATGCGGGCTTCGCGCCTGCGGGCGTGCGCACGTGGCTGCCCGTCAATCCTGATTACCTGACGCGCAACGTGGCGGCGCAGCTCGCCGATCCGCGCTCGATGCTTAACTTGACGCGCGCGCTGCTCAAGTTGCGGCGCGAATCGCCCGCCTTGCACAGCGGCGGCTATCGCACGCTCAGCGGCGATTCGCACGTCTACGCCTTCGAGCGCTCGGCAGGCGCGCAGCGCTTCATGATCGCGATCAATTTCACCGCCGAGCCGCGCCAAGTCGCGCTGCCGAGCGGCGGCACGCTCGTCATCTCCACTGAGATGGATCGCGCCGATGAGCGCGTCGGCGAGCAGCTCAGCTTGCGCCCGTATGAAGCGGTCATCGTGCGCGCATAGCTCGCAGAAACAAGAGGTCGCCCTGCGCAAGGCGACCTCTTGCACCTCCTTAGAGTGCCGAGAGCCAGATTCGAACTGGCGACACCTGCATTTTCAGTGCAGTGCTCTACCAACTGAGCTATCTCGGCGTCACGTCCACCAGTGTAGCAGAGTTTTGCGCAACGCGCAAGGGCGACTCTGCGCAGGGCAACCCCAACTTGCACGGCTTGCCAGAGAGTGACTTTGTATGGTTCAATGTGTAGTATGGTAGAATGGCACAGTAGGATGGCACAAGAGTAGCGCTTTACGTTCGAGCTGGAGGCGACAGTGGCTGTACTCCAAAACGCCAACAGAGTTGACGACGAGCATGAAAGCGATCTGCCCTTAGAAGCGGTGCACGCGCACCAAATGACGCAGCAATGGCTCATCACGCGCCAGGCCAACGTTTGGCGTCCGCCAACCGATGTATTTGAGCTGGTGGATCGCCTAGTGGTCATGGTCGAGATCAGCGGGATGCGCGACGGCGAGTTCAATGTCTCGTTGCAAGAGCGCCGTCTAGTGATCAGCGGCGTGCGGCGGCGCACCCTGCGCGACCGAAGCGCTTTCCACCAGATGGAAGTGCGCTATGGCGAATTCCGCACGTCAGTTAACTTGCCATGGGCAGTCGATCGCAGCCGTGTGACAGCCACTTACAGAGACGGCTTCCTGCGCGTTGACCTGCCACGCGCTGCCAAGCAACAAGCGCACATTGTGAACGTAGACGTTGACGGCGGCAGAGGATCAGACGAGTAGCTTAGATGCCTTCCAACAAGCGGCTGGAACGCCTCACGCAGCGTGCGGCACAGCTGATCGCGCCTGAAAACGACGAACAGGGTGTGCAACTCAGCTCAGAGAGCGCGCAGAGGGACGACGAGGGGGCGCAAGCAAGCCCTGCCGTTCAAGTGCCAGCTGAGCTGCCCATCTTGCCTCTGCGCGGCTTGGTCGTCTATCCGCAAACGGCGATGCCGCTCAACATTGGGCAGCGCCGCTCAGTGCGCTTGGTTGACGACGCAGTCAGCGGCGATAGGCTGATCGGTCTGTTCGCGTCGCGCAATCCTGAGCTGGAGACGCCTGAGCCGGACGATATCTACACCATCGGCACAATGGCGGCGATCTTGCGCTTGTTCCGCGCGTCTGATGGCACGATACGCCTGCTGGTGCAAGGGCTGGCGCGCATTCGCATCGAGGAGTACACGCAGCACGAGCCATTCCTGCGCGCGCGCGTCACGCACATCCCTGAGCTGGTGGAAGAGACCAACGAAGTAGAGGCGCTCAGGCGGATGGTGGCCGATCAGTTCAGCAAGTTGGCAGAGCTTGTGCCGAGCATCCCGCGCGACCTGGTCAGCTCAATGGTCAGCAGCATGGATGCGCTTCAATTGGTCTACGCAATTGCCACGTATATTCGCCTGAGCCTTGAGAGCTACCAGCGCATTCTAGAGCTAGATAGCGTCTCGGAAAAACTGCGCCTGCTCTTGGAAATCTTGAGCAAAGAGATCAAAGTGCTGGAGATCAGCCGGCAGATCCAGAGCCAGGCGCAATCCGAGATTGAGCGCATGCAGCGCGATCACTACCTGCGCGAGCAGCTCAAGGCGATTCAGCGCGAGCTGGGCGAGAGCGACGAGCAGTTTGCCGAGGTCGAGCAATTCCGCGAGCGCATCGCGGCTGCTGGGCTGCCTGAAGAGGCGCTGCGCGAGGCACAGCGCGAGCTGGATCGCATGGCGCGCTTGCCTATCGCTTCAGCCGAGTACGGCGTCATCCGCACCTATCTGGATTGGATCACCAGCCTGCCTTGGACAAAGCGCACCGAGGACAACCTGAACATCCGCCACGCGCGCCAAGTGCTGGAAGCTGATCACTACGGCCTGAAAGACGTTAAAGAGCGCATTCTAGAATTCTTGGCGGTGCGTCGCCTGCGCGCCGAGCGCTACGGCAACGCCAATCTCAGCGGCGAGGGCAATGGCGCGCGCCGTGACCGCCAAGGCGCGATTTTATGCTTCGTCGGCCCGCCGGGCGTGGGCAAGACGTCGCTCGGCGCTTCGATTGCGCGCGCGATGGAACGCAAGTTCACGCGCATGAGCTTGGGCGGCGTGCGCGACGAGGCAGAGATACGCGGCTTCCGCCGCACGTACATCGGCGCGATGCCGGGGCGCATCATCCAGACCTTGCGCCGCGTCGAGACGCGCAATCCGGTCATCATGCTCGACGAGATCGACAAGCTCGGTCGCGATTTCCGCGGCGATCCGTCGGCGGCGCTCCTCGAAGTGCTTGATCCTGAGCAGAATCACGAGTTCCGCGATCACTATCTGGACGTGCCGTTCGATCTCTCTGAAGTCTTGTTCATCACCACCGCCAATGAACTCGATCCAATCCCGCCGCCCTTGCGCGACCGCATGGAGATCATCACGCTCTCAGGCTACACTGAGCAGGAGAAATTGCAAATCGCCTCGCGTTACCTTGTGCCGCGCCAGATTCGCGAGAACGGGCTGAGGCCAAGCGAAATCCAGTTCACGCAGGATGCATTGCAGACGCTCATCCGCGACTACACGCGCGAGGCAGGTGTCCGCAACTTAGAGCGCGCCATCGGCAGCGTTGTGCGCAAAGTTGCTACGCGCATCGCCGAAGGCGAGGTCAAGCGCGTGCGCGTGACGCCTGCTGCTGTGCGCAAGATGTTGGGCAAGCCGCGCTTTGGCTATGGCGAGGAGTTGGCATCGCGCACGGAACTGCCCGGCGTGGCGATCGGTCTCTCAGTGACCGCCTTCGGCGGCGATGTGCTCTTCGTCGAGGCGACGCACATGCCGGGCGGCAAAGGGTTCCAATACACCGGCCAGCTGGGCGAGGTGATGCAAGAGAGCGCGCGCGCCGCGTTCAGCTATGTGCGCGCCCACTCCAGCGATCTGGGCGTCTCGCCTGATTACTTTGAGAAGCACGATATTCACTTGCACGTGCCGGCAGGCGCTGTGCCGAAAGATGGCCCTTCAGCCGGCATCACAATGGTGACGGCGCTAGCATCGCTGATGACCGGGCGCACGGTCAAGCACAACGTCGCCATGACGGGCGAGATCACGCTGCGCGGCAAGGTATTGCCTGTTGGCGGCGTCAAAGATAAAGTGCTGGCGGCGCATCGCTTCGGCGTGGATACGGTCATCTTGCCGAAGCGCAATCAGCCCGATCTGGACGATCTGCCCGATGACGTGCGCCAAGCGCTCACTTTTGTGTTGGTAGATGACGTCAAAGAAGTGCTGGAAGCGGCGCTCTCGCCTAAATCCGATGAATAGCGCGTGAAGGCGATGCGCTTGTGCTTGAAGGAGTTGAGTTGTGCCTAAGGTCATGCTTGTTGATGATGATCGGACAACGGCGACTCTGCTAGAGACGCTGCTCAGTCTCGATGGCTTTGATGTAGTCTTGGCGGCGCGCAGCGGCGAGGTCCTAGAGAGCGCGCGCCGCGAGCGCCCTGACGCGTTCTTGATTGACTACCATCTTTCGGGCGGCATGAACGGCGCGGAGATCATCCGGCAGCTGCGCGCCGAGCCCGCTTTCCAGCGCGCGCCCATCATCATGACTTCGGGCATGAACGTGGAAGATGCCGCGCTGCGCGCGGGCGCTAACCTGTTCTTGATCAAGCCGTTCGATCCCACGCAACTGCCCAACCTGCTGAACCAGCTGCTCAGCGCTGTTTGAACAACTGACATTAACATCATAATGTCACAGCCACCTGTTGAGCCTGAGCATCATTTGCAACCGCCAAGGCCATATCCGTTCTACCGCCCGACTTTGGCGATCTTCTTGATCATGCCGATTGCCGCTGCGATTGCGGCTTTCTTGCTGGCTGAGGCGCTTGTCGAGCGCGATGCGATCGGGGGGCGCGGCGAGGCGCCGCCGGCGGTCGCCTTCTCGCCTTCCACGCTGGTCGGCAGCCCTGCGCCCGAGTTCGAGCTGCCGATGTTAGACGGCGCATCGTTCCGCCTGAGCGAGCAACGCGGCAGTTGGCTCGTCATCAACTTCTGGGCAACTTGGTGCCCGCCTTGCCGCGCCGAGATGCCCGTCTTGCAGGCGCTGCACAAGGCGCCCTCTGAAGCAGCGCGCGCTCTAGGGCGCGTGAGCGTGATCGCGATCAATCGCGACGAGTCAAAAGCGACCGTGCAAGCGTTCCTCGACGAGCTGAAGCTCAATCTGCCTGTCGCCCTAGATGCGGGCGGCAAGGTCAGCAACCGTTACGGCGTCCTCAGCCTGCCTGTCACGTACTTCGTCGACCCTGAAGGCGTTGTGCGGCACAGGCACATCGGCAAGATCAGCGCCGAGTTGCTCGATCAGACCTTTCGCAAATTGGCAAGTCCATAGCCGCTGTGCAGATCATACCGCTGTGCAGATCGATCTCGAACGCTGCGTCACCTATCCCTTTGAAGACTCAGCCTGGCTTTCCAAGCTGATCGTCTTTCTGATCGTCGGTTTTTTGCCCGGCTTGAACTTGATCGTGTGGAGCGGCTACGCGCTCAGCGTGGCGCGCAACCTTGCGCGCGGCGAGCAGCAACCCTTGCCAACTTGGGATGCATGGCCGGATATCGCAGTGCGCGGTCTGCTCTCGCTGGTGGCAACGGCGCTTTATTTTGCACCTGCCGCTCTGATTGTGCTCGGCGCGTGGCTGATCGGCGCCTTGAGTGGCGGCGCTGAGCCATTCATCATGCTGCGCTCGAGCGCGCTCGGCATAGCGCTGCTCTATAGCCTGCTGATCAACTACGTGCTGACCTGCGCACACGCGCGCTACGCACAGACCGACCAGTTCTATCACTATCTGGAAGTTGGTGCGCGCCTGCACGATCTGCGGCGGGCAGCTGAGCCGTTCGGCGTGCTATATCTCTACCAGAGTCTGATCACTTTTCTGTTACTGATGCTCACCTTCGCGATGATCGTGCTGTTTTTGGTAGCGCTCAGCGCAGCCGTGACCGATGGCGGCATATTGAGCTTGATCATCGCGCTGACCTTCGTGCTGGGCATAGCAGGTTACATCGCCATTGTGACCTTAGGGTTTCTCACGAACGGCTATCTGCTCGGCGCGACGTTGCTCAGCGTGCGCCACAGGCTGCCATTGCGCTGAGCATATCCTTCGATGCCGCGATGTGGTAAACTGATCCTCGCAAGAGACTCGCAGGCTAGGGGCGTTACCATGAGCGAGCCGCTGAGCAGCCTTCAGCCCGATCGCTTGATGCAGCATGTTCAGGCGCTTTGCAAAGGCATTGGCGCGCGCCCTGCTTGCTCGCCGCAGGAGCGGCGCGCTGCCGAGTACGTCCAAATTGTCTTGCGCGCCATTGGGGTGGAACATACTGCCGTGCAGCCTTTCCGCAGCCACACGGCGCTCGGCGCGCAGGTGTTTCCAACTCTTGGCTCGGCGGCGCTGGCGGCGCTGAGCGGGCGCAAACGCGCGGATAGGCTGCGCGCAGCGGCGCTCTCCGCGCTGAGCGCTTTCAATTTGCGCGGCATCCTGAGCGCCAAGCCGCCATTTTTCCAGCCCCTGATCGCGCTCGGCAAAAGCCAGAATGTGATCGCGACGTTGCCGCCGCGCGGCGACGTCAAGCGTCAGGTCTATCTGGTTGCACATTTGGATAGCGGCAAGCAACGCTTCACCTTGCCGACTCCAGCGCCTGAGTTGCTCAAGCCGTTGACCACGCTCGTCATCGGCGCGCTGTTTGCCAACGCGCTGATCCAGCTGCGGCGCGTTTTTCTGCGCAGGCCGCGGCGCGGTCTGTGGGACGCTCTGTTCGCTGCGCTGACCTTTGGCGCGCTCGCCGCGCAGATCAACGACGAGCGCCAGCCTTTCATCGAAGGGGCTAACGACAACGCGAGCGGCGTCGGCGTCCTGCTTGGTCTAGCTGAGGCGCTCAGCCTTGCGCCACTTGCCAACACGCAAGTGACTTTCCTGTTCACAGGCTGCGCTGAGGCCGGCTGCATCGGCATAGCGCGTTATTTGGAGCAATTTCAGCCGCCGCGCTTCAACAGCTACTTCATCGTTTTCGAGATGGTCAGCGGCAGCAACTTGTGCTACGTCATCAAGCACGGCGTCACTGCTTTTGGCGAATACGCGCCCGATCCTGAGCTACTGAGCGTTGCGCGGCGCGCCGCTGTGCAGCATCCGCAGGTGGCAGGGCGCGAGGTGCTGAGCTTGGACGAGCTTGCTGTCATTGCGCGCATGGGCTATCGCGGCTTGGCGCTGACGGGCTACGATCAGGAAGGGCGGCTGCCGGATTGGCATCGCGCCAGCGATACGCTCCAGCGCGTTCAGGCGGGCGCGCTCAGCCGCGCCGCGCACTTTGGCTACGCCTTGCTGCAGGAAATTGATCGCAGCGCACAAGCTGACTGACGCACTTCACAAGAGCTTTTGCACAAGAGAGCATGCCTCACATCGTCTACCTGATGTCGGATACGGGCGGCGGGCATCGCGCTGCGTGCCGCGCCATTGAAGCCGCGCTCAACGAGCGTTACCCAAACACTTTCACGGGCGAGCTGGTGGATATGTGGCGCAACTACACGCCTTTTCCGTTCAGCTCTCTGCCCGATACCTATGCGAAGTGGGTGAATTGGAGTCCGACGACCTACGCGGCGCAATACTGGGTGAATGACCGCGTCTGGCGCGCCAAGCCGCTCAGCCATGCGCTGTGCCGCCAACTCTTCCCGCGCATGAGGCAATTTTTCCAAGAGTATCCTGCCGATCTGTACCTGTGCGCACACTCGGCCTTTGTGCGACCCGGTATTCACGCGCTGCGCAAGCTCGGCATCCGCAAGCCGTTCCTCACAGTCATCACGGATTACGCGCTGCCCAACATCCTGTGGTACGATCCGCGCGTGGATTTGACAATCGTGCCGACTGAGCCTGCCTATCGGCGCGGCTTGCGGCTCGGCTTGCCGCCTGAGAAGATGGTGTTGACGGGCGCGCCTGTGCATCCGAAGTTCACGGCGCTCAAGCTGAGCAAGGCTGAGGCGCGCGCGGCGCTCGGTTGGCCGCCAGAGGCGCGCATTGTGCTGATGGTCGGCGGCGGCGACGGGATGGGAATGCTTCAGCAGACGGCGCGCGCCATTGATAGCTTGCGGCTTGAGGCTGAGCTTGTCATCATTGCCGGGCGCAACGCAGCCATGAAAAAAGCGCTCGAAGCGCGCCAGTGGGAACGTCCAACGCGCATCTACGGCTTTGTGAACAACATCGAGGTGATGATGCGCGCAGCCGATCTGTTGATCACCAAGGCGGGTCCGGCGACCTTGACCGAAGCAGCGACCGTCGGCTTGCCGATGGTCATCAGCGGCGCAATACGTTTTCAAGAGTCGCCGAACGTGAAGTACGTCGTCAGCCGCAAGGCAGCGGTCTATGCGCCGTCGCCGCGCAAAGTGGCAGCAGCCGTCGCCGCGCTCTTGGCGGATGGCGGCGCGCAGCTGCAAGCGCTTTCCGAAGGCGTGAAAGCGATCGCCGAGCCGAATGCTGTGTGGCA
Source organism: Chloroflexota bacterium (assembly GCA_017743585.1). Classification (GTDB taxonomy): domain Bacteria; phylum Chloroflexota; class Anaerolineae; order Aggregatilineales; family UBA2796; genus CP2-2F. Next base: position 9,003 of record JAGHYP010000013.1, on the reverse strand, counting down.
CATCGCTGAGCTGATCTACGAATACGCAATGAAAGCCGTTGAGCGCTAATCGGCGCGACGCCGCTCAAGTGTCAGGAGCGGGAGGGAAGGGATTCGAACCCTTGTCCCCGCTTTCGCAGGGAAACCGCTTAGCAGGCGGCCCCAATCGTCCACTCTGGCACCCCCCCTCGCGGGCTGCGCTTATTGTAGACGTTCGTGGTGGCAGAGTCAAGAGACAAGCCAGCGCGCGGCTGCTCTGAATTGACAAACGTCAAAAGCGTGCTAGAATGGGGGCTTACTTACAGCCCTGAGTCGGCCACCTGAAATTCGTCCCGTCGAGCGCCCGTCTGATAGCGACCTGCTGAGGAGCGAGATCGTATGCAGCGACGCCTGAACATCAAGAATTATGCGCGCACTCGCGACGTGCAATCCTTGCCCTCGCTGATCGAAGTGCAGCTGAATTCATTCCGTTGGTTTTGCGAGGAAGGTTTAGGCGATCTGTTCGCTGAGATCAGCCCGATTGAGAATTTCAACGGCACGCTGAAGCTCTATTTCCCAAGCGATTCTCCCATCTCACGCGATTTGGGCTTGAAATATTGGTTCGAAGCGCCCAAGCACAGCGAAGACGAGTGCCTTGAGCTGGATATGACCTACGCCGCGCCGCTCTATGCGCGCGTCGCGCTCGTCAACAGCGAGGCGAACGGCGAGGTCATCCGCAGCGACATCTTCTTGGGCGATTTCCCGATGATGACCAGCAACGGCACGTTCATCATCAACGGCGTCGAGCGCGTGGTGGTCAGCCAATTGATCCGCTCGCCCGGCGTGTACTTCGACGCAACTGAAGAGCGCTCCACTGGACGCAACCTAGCAGGCGCAAAGGTCATCCCTGATCGCGGCGCTTGGATGGAATTCGAGACGCGCAAAAGCGATCAGCTGATGGTCAAGTTCAATCGCAAGCGCACTGTGCCTGTCACGGTCCTCTTGCGCGCTCTGGCGGCAGTCTCAGATGGCTATGACGATCTCTCGCCGATCAAATACGGCACGGATGAGGAGCTGCTGGAAATCTTCAAGGATGTGGATAAAGACCCCGAGCATCCGTTCATCGCGTCCACTTTGCGCGCTGAGGGTCAATGGGAGTTGCGCCATCATACGATAGCGGAAGCCGCGCTGATCGAGTTCTACAAGAAAATGCGCCCCGGCGATCCTGCCACGCTTGAGAACGCGCGCACCTACCTTGTAAGCCAGCTCTTCGACCAGCGCCGCTACGACCTAGAGCGCGTCGGGCGCTATAAGCTGAATCAGCGGCTGGGCATAGATGGCAAAGTCCCGCGCAGCGTGCGCACCATCACCAAGTTCGATTTGGTGCAGATCGTGCGGCGCATAATTCAGATCAACAATGGTGAGAGCGAGCCTGACGACGTTGACCATCTGGGCAATCGGCGCGTCAAGGCGGTCGGTGAGCTGATTCAGAGCAAGCTGCGCGTCGGCTTCCGCCGCGCAGAGCGCGTGATACGCGAGCGCATGCTGCACTGCGAGAAAGAGCGCGTCACGCCTGTCTCGCTCATCAATATCCGCCCGATTGTGGCGGCCGTGCGTGAGTTCTTCGGCAGCAGCCAGCTGAGCCAATTCATGGAGCAGACCAATCCGCTGGCGGAGCTAACGCACAAGCGCACGCTCTCGGCGCTCGGGCCGGGCGGTTTGCGCCGCGAGCGCGCAGGCTTCGACGTGCGCGACGTGCATCACAGCCACTACGGACGCATTTGCCCGATCGAGACGCCTGAAGGCCCGAACATCGGCTTGATCGGGCGTCTGGCGACCTACGCGCGCGTGAACGAGTTCGGCTTCATCGAGACACCGTATCGGCGCGTGCTGAAGACGCTCAAACTGGATGACGAGCGTCTGCTTGGGCGCACGCTGCGCGAGGATATCACAGATGACGACGATAACGTGCTGATCGAGAAAGGCACGGTCATCACTGCCGAGGTGATCGAGCGGCTGCGCGCCGCCAACGTCACTGACGTGCCCGTCCGTCCATTTGTGACCGATGAGACGGTCTATCTCTCAGCGGATGAGGAAGATCGCTTCACGATTGCGCAAGCGAACGCCAAGCTGGATGAGCTCGGTCAGTTTGTCAGCGAGCGCGTCTCGTGTCGGCTGCATCAGAAATTCCTCGACGTTGTGCCGACGCGGATTGACTTCATGGACGTGGCGCCGCGCCAGATCGTGGGCATTTCTGCCGCGCTGATCCCGTTCCTTGAGCATGACGACGCCGGGCGCGCCTTGATGGGATCGAACATGCAGCGGCAAGCAGTGCCGCTCTTGCAACCAGACGTGCCGATCGTCAGCACGGGCATGGAAGATCGAGCTGCCTACGACTCTGGGCAGGTGGTGCTGTGCCAAAAGGCGGGCGAGGTGATCAGCGTGCAAGGGCACCAAGTGGTGGTGCGCGAGGAAGATGGCTACGAGCGGGTCTACAAATTGCGCAAGTACGCGCGTTCCAATCAATCCACTTGCATCAATCAGCGCCCAGTGGTCTACAAAGGGCAGCGCGTCAAGCCAAACGATGTAATTGCCGATAGCTCCTCAACAGTCAACGGCGTGCTGGCGCTCGGTCACGATGTGATCTGCGCGTTTCTTTCGTGGGAAGGCGGCAACTACGAAGATGCGCTGCTGGTCAGCGAGCGCTTGCTGCGCGAGGACCTCTTCACCTCCGTTCACATCGAGAAGCACGAGACCGAAGCGCGCGATACCAAGCTCGGACCTGAAGAGATCACCTATGATATCCCGAACGTCGGCGAGGACGCGCTTAAAGACCTGGATGAGCATGGAATCGTGCGCATTGGCGCTGAGGTCGGCCCGAATGATATCTTGGTCGGCAAGATCACGCCGAAAGGCGAGAAGGAGCTGACGCCTGAAGAGAAGCTGTTGCGCGCTATTTTCGGCGAGAAATCGCGCGAAGTGAAGGATACGTCGTTGCGCATGCCGCATGGCGAGCGCGGCAAGGTGGTGGACGTGCGGGTCTTCAATCGCGAAGAGCACCGCGAGATGCCGGCAGGCGTGGAACAGATGGTGCGCGTGAGCGTGGCACAGCGCCGCAAGCTGACTCAGGGTGATAAGATGGCAGGTCGGCATGGCAACAAGGGCGTCATCTCGAAGGTTGTGCCGATTGAAGATATGCCATATCTCGAAGATGGCACGCCTGTGGATATCATCTTGAACCCACTGGGCGTGCCGGCGCGCATGAACATCGGGCAAATTCTCGAGGCGCACCTTGGCTGGGCAGCCGATCGGCTCGGCTTCCGCGCCATCACGCCTGTCTTCGATGGCGCAGAGGAGTCGGAGATCGAAGCGGAGCTGGGGCGCGCTTGGATGATCGACCGCGCTTGGAAAGTGGTCACTGAGCGCGCTTGGGAGTGGATCAAGTCGCTCAATTACGACCCTGAGTCGCTCGCCGATGACGACGAAGTGCGCCGCCTGTATATCGACCAGTGGCTTGGCGAGCATCCTGAGTACGATAGGGAACTGCTGACGGAATACGTCTATGCGCGGCGCGCTGTGCTGCGCGAGTGGCTGCGCGAGCAAGGCTACGATCCTGAAGATATCCTGCTTTTCCAAACTGAAGGGGTGAGCCTTGAAGAGCGCAGCCGGCGCGACGCGAATGCCATTGAAGCAACCTTGCGCTTGTGGTTGCAGGTCGTCAGCGACGAGCCAACGCCTGAGACGCTGCATGGCGAGGCCCTGCGCCAATACGCACATCGCATCTCGCTGCGCACGGGCGAGCCAGTGCCAATCTATGGCAAGCAGAAGCTCTACGACGGCAAAACAGGCTTGCCGTTCGACCGCCCCGTGACAGTTGGCGTGATTCACATGCTGAAATTGGCGCACTTGGTCGAGGATAAAGTCCATGCACGCTCGACTGGCCCGTATAGCTTGGTCACGCAACAGCCGCTCGGCGGCAAGGCGCAGTTTGGCGGGCAGCGCTTCGGCGAGATGGAAGTCTGGGCGCTTGAAGCCTACGGCGCCGCCTACACGCTGCAGGAGATGCTCACTGTCAAATCAGACGATGTGCAAGGGCGCACGAGGACATATGAGGCCATTGTCAAAGGCGAGGAAATCGAAGAGCCGGGCATCCCTGCTAGCTTCTATGTGCTGGTCAAAGAGCTGCAGAGCCTAGGCTTGGCGGTTGAGGCGATCACCTACAAGAAAGATGAGAAGGGTCAAGATAAAGAGGTGGTCATCCGCTTCGGCAAGCCCGACGATAAAGACAAGTCGCAAGACGTGCCGACCTCGCTGACGGGCGTCTCGATCAGCAAGCGCTGAGCCCTACGAGGCGAACAGGACGCGCTCGCTGGAGTGCGTCCTGTTCCTCTCTAGCTCGCTCATCTATTCGCCAGTAGTGTAGGCAGGGATGCGCACGTAGAACGTCGATCCGACGCCGACCTCGCTTTCTAGCCAGACCTCGCCTTCGTGCATCCGCACGTATTCTTTCACAATTGACAAGCCTAAGCCCGCGCCCGACGATTCGATCACTAAGCGCTCATCTTCATCGCGGAAGAAGCGTTCCCAGATGCTGGCTTGTTTCTCAGGCGGGATGCCGACGCCTGTATCCTGCACGCTGATGACGACCGAATTGCCTTCAGGGCGCGCGCGGATCGTGATCCTGCCATCAGCGTGCGTGTAGTTGAAGGCGTTGTTGGCAAGGTGCGTCATGATCTGCGTCAATTTGTCGAAGTCTGCGCGCAGAAGCGGCAGGTCGGGCGCGACTTCCGTCTCGACCGTCAATGGCTTGCGCTCGTTGCGGATGCGCTCTGCTAGATGCCGCGTGGTTATCTCCAGCACTTCTTCAAAGTTGACCGCTTGCAGGCTCAGCCTGACCACACCGCGATCGATGCGCGAGATATCCAAGAGCTCATTGACGAGGATCGAGAGCTTATCGGCATTCGTCTTGATCGTGCTGAGATAGCGCGATTGCATTTCATTCAGCGGCCCGGCCGCGCCCAGCAGCAGCAAGTCCGCATAGCCTTTGATGGAAGTCATCGGCGTGCGTAGCTCATGGCTGACGGTCGCCACGAACTCGGTCTTCATGCGCTCTGCCTCGATCTCGCGCGTGATATCGCGGAAGACCGAGACCGTGCCTAAGAATTGGTCGCCCATCTTGACGGGCGAGAGGATCACGCCGACCACCTTGCCGCTCTCCAGCGTGATCTCGGCGCGCAGCTCTTCGCCTGCGCAGTGCGAAGTGGGGTCTTTTGTCCACCGCTGGACTGCCTCGAGCCAGCTTTGCCCGCCGATTCCCGTGTACAAGCCTGAGAGCGCGCTGATGTGATTGCCGATCACTTGCTGGCGCGGCAAGCCGAGAATGCGCTCGGCAGCGCTGTTGAACTGCGTGATATTGCCATCTTGATTGGCGACCATCACGCCGTCGGCGATGGCTTCGACGATGGCAAGGTTCTTCGCGTTATCCACTTGCTCGCGGCGCACCATTGCGCTAAGCCGATCGGCCTGCTCGCTGAGCAGCGCGTACAGATCGGCGTTGTTGAGCGCATTCGCGATCTGTGTGGCAGCCGCCATGACCAAAGGCAGCTGCTCAGCTGTGAAATGATTCGGCGCGCGGCTGAAGAGCATCACCACGCCTCGGATCGCCTCGCTTGCCTCCAACGGCGCGACAATCGCAGCGCGCGGCTTGCTATCTGCTTCGCTCAGGCGTATCCAGCGATAATCTCGCTGCACATCGGCTATCACAACGGGCTGCCGCGCTTGAATCACCCAACCCGCCAAGCCTTCGTATCGCGTGTAGCCTGCCTGCTCGCCCTCGCGATAAGGCATGTTTGCTTGCGCGCGCACCACAAGCGCATCCGGGAGATTACCAATACTCAAGATGGCGCCCATGTCGGCATCCACAGCGCCGAGCAGCTTGGCGAGCGCCCGGTTTAAGGTCACGTCGATGTTCAAGCTGGAAGCCAGCTCAGCGGTCAGGCTGTAGAGGAAGTTGAGCGCGTCACGCTCGCGCTGCAGCTCGCGCGTGCGCTCTTGCACGGCGCGCTCAAGCTCAGCCGCAAAGCGCTGCGCCTGCGCGAAGAGCCGCGCGTTCTGCAATGCTGCCGCCAATTGCGAGCCGATGGTCTCTAAGATGCGCTGATCGTTGAGCGTGAAGGCTTGGGCGTTCTGCGAATCGGCTGCGATGAGCGCGCCAAGCGTCTGATCGGAAGCGATCAGCGGCACGCCGATGAAGGCGCGCGCCTGTGCGAAGCCGAGCGAGCTGGTGCAAGCGCCCAGCACGCGCGCCACCTCATCGCCAATCAAGCGCCGTGTGCTGCGGCTTGCCATGACAAAGGCGACTTCGTCATCGGCAGGCGCTTGTGGCGGCAAAGTCAGCGGCTCGCCGTTGTGTAGCGCGATTGGATACGTCAACAGCGTGCGATCAGGGCTGATGACTGCCACGAGGAACGACTCAGCCGCCACAAAGTCTGGGAAGCGCTGACGGGCGATCTCGTAGACTTCTTCCTCTTCGATAGTGGCAGCGAGCGCCGTTGAGAGCTGGCTCAGATTGAACAGCTCGCTCAGCTTAGCAGCCGTCTCCGCCTGCAAGCTGGCGTTCTCAATGGCGACGGCAGCCTGCGCAGCGAGCGTACGCGCCAAGCGCACTTCAGTGCTGCTCAAGGCGCGCGCAGGATAGTGAATTTCTAGCGCGATCAGTCCAATTGCCTGCTCGCGGACGACCATCGGTAGCGCGATCAGATATGCAGCGCCGCGCGCGCTCAACATGGCGCGTTCAGCGGCGGAGAGATGTGCATCTGAGCTGCGCAGCAAGACAACCTGGCGCGTTTGCAAAGCGCGCTCTAGCGTCGGATACTCGGTCAGGTCGTAGCGCGTGCCCGGCGCGTCCACAGGCGCGTCCCGCATTGCTCGCTGCTCATACTCCAACTTCAGCACGCGGTTACCGGGCTGCCACGTGGCGATCTTGCAGCCATCTGCCTGCACGGCCACGATCATCTGCATCGCGATATTGCGAAAGACCTGCTCGAGATCGAGCGTGGCAGAGATGGCTTGCGTGGCTTCGAAGAGCGTCTCCAATTCGCGCGTGCGCGCGAAGGATTGCTCCAGCAGATTGGTGTTTTGAATGGCGATGGCAGCCTGCGAAGCGATGGTCTGCGCTACTTCCAGCTGATCGGGGCGGAAAGCTAGGCGCTGGCTAACAGAACTGAAGACCATCAGCCCGATGCACTGCCCGCCGATCACAAGCGGCACGAGCACCTGCGAGAAGATGTGTTGACCTGCAAGGCTGAGCGGCACGATCAGCGCGTCGGCGTGCGTTGCATCGGCGAAGGCAATCGGCAGCAGCGTGCGACACGCCTGAACTACCAATGGGTGTCGGTCAAGAGGCAGTGTATTGGCTGCGTTGGATGGCGCCGCCTGGCGCGGGTATTCGATGATCGGCTTAGCGACCTGCTCATCCGGATCGAACAGGTAAGCAATGCCGTGATCCGTGCCGAGCATCTCTTGCAATTCGCGCAGCGCGACTTCGAAGATACCTTCGAGGTCGAGCGTTTGCGTCAGCGCATTGGAGACGCGGTAGAGCAGCGAGAGGCGTTTTGCTTGCTGGTCCAATTCTCGAGCGCGCGCGGCAGCCTCACGATAGAGCGCTTCGGTCTCCGCAGCGGCGCGGCGCTGGCTCTGGAAGAGCTGCGCGTTCTCAAGGGCAACTGCCACTTGATTGGCGTAGGTGAGTGCCAGTTGCTCCATCGTCGGCGTGAAGAACGCCACATCGTATTTTTCCAGCACCAGCAAGCCGATCAAGCTGCCACGCGAGACGAGCGAGACGCCAAGCCACGAGCGCGTCGGCTGCTCAAGGCTCATCGGGAAGCGCGCGTCCTGCCGAATGTCAGGGATGTTCAGCACTTGCCCGCGCGAGGCGATCTCACGGAACAAGTCGGAGTCGGCGATATCCGCCTCAATGCCGATCAGGGCCGCGTCATCGCCGAAGCCGCGCGCTGCTTGGATGAGCAGCTTATTGCCGCGCCGCAGCCAGAGCGTGGCGCGATCAAACTCCAAAATGCGCGACAACTGATCGAAGACAAGCTGCGTGAGCGCCTCCAGCTCCAAAACAGTGGTCAGCTGCCCTGAGATCTCAGTCAGCGTCGCCAACTGAGCGGCGCGCTGTGCCACGTCTCTTTCAAGCGCGGCGCGCTCGGTCACGTCTTCAACCAAAATCACGCTGCCGCTGATCGTACTGCCCTCTTGCAGCGGATACAGGTAGTAGTTGCTAACTCGCTCAGCGGGCGCATCGCCTAAGCGTACATTCAGCACAGTCTGCGGCTCGCCTGTTTGCAACACTTGCGCCAGCGGCGCTGCCAAAATCGGCTCAAGGGCAGAGCGGTAGGCAAAGAGCGCCCGTCCGTTCGCCGCTTGTGCATCCCAGCCGAAGGCGCGCTGCATGAAGGCGTTGACCGTGCGCACGGTGAGCGCGCGATCAACCACGATGATGCCTTGCTGAATGGACTGAATGACGGCTTGGTTGAAGGACGTCAAGCCGAGCGTCTCTTGGTAGAGCCGCGCATTTTGGATCGCCACAGACGCCTGAATGGCGAAGGCGGTCGCTTTCTCGACGTCGCTGCTGGTGAACGGCTGCTCGGAGTCGGTCTCGGTCTTGATGAAGGTGAGCGCGCCAATGGCTTGCTGCTCGCGCAAGAGCGGCACACACAGCAAAGCGCTGATCGGCACACCCACCAGTGACTCGGCAGCGTAGATCGCCTGATCGCATTCGGCCGCGCTGAGCAGGACAGGTTGACGCGTTTGAATGGCGCGCGTGCTTGGCAGCTCGGAACTGCCGAGCGCAAGGCGCGTGCCGACGAACCGCTCCGCGTTCGGCCCGCGCCCGATCACGCCAACTTGCTCATCTTGCTCCACAAGCCACACATAGACGCCGTCTACATTCAGAATATCGATCGCTTCGGCGCATATGGTGTCTAGAATCTGATCCATGTTGAGCATGGCGTTCACCGATTGCCCAACACGGCTGAGCGC
>JAGHYP010000012.1 GCA_017743585.1 Chloroflexota bacterium | reverse complement strand
ATCCGCGCAGTTGGCTGCTGATCCCCGGCGTCGGGGCGCAGAGCGGCGATTTGGAAGCGAGCGTGCAAGGCGGCGCGCGCGCCGACGGGCTCGGCGTCCTGATCAGCGCGTCGCGCAGCATAGGGCGCGCCGATGCGCCGCGCGCAGAGGCGCTCCGCTTGCGCGATGCGATCAACGCGGCGCGCGCAGAGCGGCGATCGGCGGCCGCTCCAGCGGGCGAGGTGCGCCTTCGGCGCGTCGCGCGGGCGCTCCATGAGGCAGGTTGCGTGCGCTTCGGCAGATTCAAATTGAAATCAGGCGTCGAGTCGCCGATCTATCTCGACTTGCGCTGTCTGGTCGCCTTCCCGCGCGCCTTGCGCGCCCTCTGCCTGCAGCTGGCTGAGCTGATCGAGCCGTTGCCCTTCCAACATATCGCCGCCATTCCATACGCCGCCCTGCCGCTCGCCGTGACAGTGGGGCAGCTGCTGCAGCGCTCAGTGCTGTATCCGCGCCGCGAGCCGAAGGACTACGGCACGGGCGCGCTGGTCGAGGGCGTCTTCGCGCGCGGCGATACAGCCCTGCTGCTGGACGATCTCGCCACCACGGGCGAGAGCAAATTCGAGGCGATCGCGCGCTTGGAGTCGGTCGGGTTGCGCGTGCGCGACGTTGTGGTGGTTGTGGATCGCGGACAAGGCGCGCGCCAGACGCTGGAAGGGCGCGGCTACCGCTTCCACGCCCTGCTCACGCTGCCCGAGCTGCTGGAGCAGCTGGAGCGGCTTGGCGCGCTCGCGCCTGAGCGCCGCGCCGAGGTGGAGCAGTGGCTGCGCAGCGTTTCAAACTGAACTTTGAATTTCACAAAGAAGTTCACAGCTCTTGGGCGGGGCAAGGCTATTGGCGGCCGCGCTTTCACTGCCAAGATGGGCAGGCCTTCAGGCTGCCTAGCGCTGGCGAGGAGCGCACAGGAGCGGCCTCGGCGCGCAAAGCCTGCCGAGCGCCTTCAAGAATTGTTCAGGATTTGTCGGCATTTGTCAGTTTGGCTGTGATTCGTCTACGATTGAGGTCGCGGCCTCTTGACAGACGAAACGAAAGCATTTACAATAGTCGCGACGCTCGAGGAGAGCAGGTTGTCTCGAAGTTCCACGGAAAGGATGTCAGTCATGAAACGCTTCATCGTGTTCGTTGTGACGCTGGCGCTGGCTTTGGCGGCCTTTGGCGCGCTGGCGCAGCCCACACCCGCCTCTGCGCAGGTCAACTGCAGAGTGTTCGCCGAAAACAAAACGACGTCTACTAGTGAATTCTATCGTTTGCGTAGCCCTGCCTCGGGCAACGTTGTCGGCGGTCCCATCAACGTAGCCAGTCCGCAGGTGGTGTACGTCCCGCTAAACGGACCGTTCAATGGAAGAGTGGATGTGGAAAGAGCTGACAATATCAGTTTCACGGGTCCGGGTGTTACTACTCTCTTTAGTGGCGTGGATGTGCACTGCGGCAACGATGCTGAGATCGCTGCTCCGTGCGACAAGGTGGGCGCTGATATCGGCTTGCCGAGAGGCGCTAGCAATACCGATTACACACTGAGGATCTACAAAAACGGCAATCCGTTTCTAACAAGGACTATCCAAGCTCCAGGCACCGGCGGCGGCTCAGGTGTCACAGGTGTGCATATGCACGAGGAGGTCATCACTACGCTACCGATCAACCACAGCGATGTGTACACATACGAGGTCTTCTGCAGCACCGCTAGCGGCTGCCCCCCTGTTGCCTCCCCGCCGTTCTCGAATGGAGAATTGGTGACAAGCGGCACGTTCGCGCGCAAGTGCGATGCGCCACCCGGACCTTCACACGCGGGCGCGCGTCTCGGTCGGATGATCGTCAGCGTGCCGTTCTACTGGGCGCCGCAGGCGGGCGCTGCCAGCACCTTCATTGCGGAAGCGGGCAAGACCTTCAAGACGCTCGGCAGCAGCGGCGGCTTCACGCAGGTGATCCTCGCCACCGGCACGTACTGGGTGCCTTCGGAAGCCATCGAGATCATCGAGTGAGCTGACGCACAGCAGCGTAGGCGCTTGTGGACAGGGCAATTGCCCTGTCCACTTTTTTGTCCACGTTCTGCGCCTGCCTACGCGCGCTCTGGAGAGAGATCGGCAAGGCAGACGGCGGCGTTGAAGCGCTCCCACGTGGTGTAGAGAAAGGCGACTGGGCGGCGCGTCGGATTCAGAATTGGCGGCTGTTTGGCGCACAGCGGCGCGAGCGCAAGCCGATAGTAGAGCTGATCGGCGCGCGGATGATCAGGCTCATCGGGCAGCAGGTCGCGGCGGCGCCAAAGCTCGTGACCTGTGCAGCGCGCATAGTAGCGCACGGCGCCGTTCTGCTCGCCGAAGGCGCGGCTCAGGTAAAACGCGACGTAATCCACCGCGATCCAGCGCGGCGCGCGCGCCACAGGCAAGCGATACCAGCCTGAGTCGCGGGCGGCGATCAGGTCGCGCTGACGGTTGATGACGGCGATCAAGACGATGTCATCCCGAAACATAGGCGCGGCGCTCTCCGCGGCGATTGTAGCCCGCGCTCGGCGGATCGCACAAGGCGCCCTGCTTGACTTTTCCGCGAGCGCTGTTTATCATAGGCTTAACCGTTCTGCGGAAAGGTGCGCATGGATGAAAACACGGATGAAAACACCTCAGAAGAGCGCCGCGTCGGTCTTGGAGAGCGTATAGCAAGGCACGGCATGCAGCGATGCGCCGTGCCTTTTTGTTTGTAAGCGAAATTCACAGCAAAAAGGAGCGTTTGATCATGGACTACGGGATAATCGGGCAGATCGCCAAAGCGAGGCGCTACGCTGAAGAGCGGCATCGCGTTCGCTTCCACGCCTTCAAGGTCTCGCTAGCAGGCGATAATCACATGCACATCATCACCTACAGCGAAACGAGCGGCTGGCACTGCACCTCAGATTTTTTCCGCGCGCACGGCTGGTCAAGCCACACGATTGCGCTGGAGCGCATTCTGCAAGGCATGATCGCGCCCACGCCGCCCACAGAGAGCAAAGAGCTCGGCGCGCAATCTGCCATCATCAGCCAGATCGAGAAGGCGAAGAAGTACGCCTCAGAGCCGAAGCGGGTGCGCTTCCATAGCTTCACGGCTAGCTTCAGCGGCGATAACCACACGCATACCGTCCGCTACGAAGAGGGCAAGTGGGAATGCACGTGCAACTTCTATAAATCGCACGGCTGGTGCAGCCATATCATCGCCATGGAGCGCATTTTGGGCGTGATGGTGGCGCCCGCCGAGCGCGCCGCTGAGCCACGATAGCGCAGCGCGACGCCGAAGACCGAGCAGGGCGGCACTCTGAAGATGCCGTCCTGTTCTCTTCAGGCGCTGCGCAAGCGCGCTAACGGCGTCTCAGCTGCAAAGTGATCTCGCTGCGATTGTGGAACAGCTGACGCGCGCGGACAATTTGGTAGGAACTAGCCAAGATCGAGAGCGCGCTCTTCAGCACAGCGCCTCGCTTTGTCTCAGGCAATTTGAGAGTCATGATCGCCATGCCATCAGGCGGCTTGAGCAAGCGCGCATAGGCACACATCAAGCGCGCCGAGTCGCGTGCATCCATGCGCATGTCGTTCACAATTAGATCGAAGGGCTCAGAAGCAATCCGCAAGTACGACTCAGCGGTCAGGCGTCGGTAGCGCACGCCGGAGTCGCTCAGCAGGCGCGGGTCGAGCGCGGCAGGATCAACTGCCGTGACGTACATGCCGCGCTCGCGCAAGACGCGCGTCCAGCCGCCGGGCGCCGCGCCGAGATCGAGCGCGCAGCCGCGCGGGGGCAACGCAACCCCGAAGACTTCAAGCGCTTCCAACAGCTTGAACTCTGAGCGACTGATGCACCCTTGCTCGCGCGCGAAGCGCCGCGCGCCGCCTGCCCAATCCGAGAGATTGTCGGCAGCGGATGATAGGCCGAGCCATGCGCTCAGCGTTGTGTTCAGCCGCCCGATCGCGACTGAGATGACCTGGCGCGGCTGGCGAATTGCCAACGGCGCATCCGTCACCAGCTCGGCGAGCGCGCAATTGACATCGAATGACTTCAGCGGCAGATCGCCAGCGAATATGCGCGTCTGGACTGAGAACGGCTCAGCAGGCTTCAAAGACGGCAAGATAGCCTCAGCGCAAGCCGCCCGGAGCAGGACCAAGAGCCTCTCTGCGTCACCAGTTGAGGGCAATAGCACTTCCTTGTGCGCGGGGCAGACGTGGCGGACGAAGATCGGCGGCTGAGCGCGCCACGCCGCCGCCAGCGACTCGAAAGGCGCGTTGAGCAGCAACACGCCCGCTGCGAGCTTCCCGCACACGCTGCACAACGGCGAGGCGCGCCTCACCTCGCTCAAGGCGAGGTCTTCGAAGTCAGGATTGCAGGTCACGATGCTGCGCATGGCGCTAACTGCCGTAGATCGCCTCGTCCACGCCGCGCAGCAAGCGCATCGAGAGATACGCCGTCAGCATCAGACCGAGTCCGAAGCCGGCCAAGACGATCTCGCGATTGAAGAGCGTCACCAACAGGCTGGCAACGCCTATCGCCAAGGTCAGCGGCGCTGAGAAGATCAAGTTGTAGGCGCTCTGGACGCGCCCGCGGTATTCTTCAGGCGGAATGGCTTGCGTCAACGTGCTCAGCACGGCGCGCGCCACGATCAAACTGAAGCCGATCAGCGCGGTCAGGAATAGCACCAAGCCGAACGGCGGATGCAACATGAAGGCGCTAATCGCCACGCCTTGCAAGAAGATCGCCAGCGCCACCAAGCGATTGGTGGGCAGGAACTTGGAGAGGCGCTGGATCAGGATGCCGCCGATCACGATGCCGACGCCCAAAATGCCGATCACGACGCCGAAGCCTTCCGCGCCGACTTTCAACTCAAGCGTCAGGTAATCCAGCACCAGCGCGATGACCGCGCCCAAGCCCGCCGCCACAATGACGCTCAAGCCCATGATGTAGCGCATGGATCGCGTCTGCCAGATGTAGGCCAAGCCTTCGCGCAGCTCGCGCCACACTTGAGCGTAACTATTGCCGCCCCTCATCTTCGCCCGCTGCACTTGGCGCGGCGGCACGCGGATGATCAAGATCATCAGCGCAGAAAACAAGAAAGCAAGGCCGTTAAAAGTGAAGGCAAAATCCTCGCCTAAGCGCTCGACCAGCAAGCCGGCCGCGCCTGAGCCGAAGATGAGCGCGATCACGAACCCTGCTTCGAGCAGCGCGTTTGCGCCCGCCAAGTTGCGCTTGCTGACCAGCGCCGGCATCGCTGAGGCGCGCGCGGGGTAGAAAAGCATCTGTGACGTGCCGATGGCGAAGATCGCGGGGTAAAAAATCCAGATGCGCATTGCATCGCCTGCCACGAGCAACATGCTGAACATGGCGAGCGCGCGCACGACATCTGTGACGATCATCGTCCACTTGCGGTCCAGCTTATCCACCAGCACGCCGCCGATCAAGCCGAAGAGAATCTGCGGGGCGGCCAGCGAGATGGCGAGCAGGACGATGTAAAAATTGGCGCTTGCAGTCAGTCTGTTGATGGTGGCAAGCACAGCGATCAGCATGAATTGATCGCCTATGTAACTCACCAGCTGCCCGATCCACAGCGGCACGAAGTTGCGGTTGCGCAGCAGCTCCCTGAGCGTTTTTGCGTTCAAGCTGGCGGCAACCGTGAGGACGTCGCTCATCTCGGCGCCGCCTTGCGCCATCAGCTCGTCAGAGTCGCGCGGCAGCCCTTCGCTTGGTTCGTTGCGATCCACCATGCAGTCAACTCAGCGGCATCTGGTAAATCCGATAGCGTTTGTAGATCGGGCAGTTGAAAGATTTGGCGAGCGTATCAACGGCGGTGTTCGTCTCCAGCACCCAGCCTAGGTCAACGTCAGGGTAGGGCGTCTGCATGGTCGCTTCGATATGCGCCAGCAGAATGGCGGCTGCCACGCCCGTGTGCTGATACTCAGGCTTGACGCCGAACAACACAACCCGCTGCTCCGTGATCTTCGGGCGGATTTTCCAGTGCCAGAACGCCTTGAGCAGCGTCCACCACTCGGGGACGCGCGGATGTGGATAGGCGCGCTGCAGCACTTGATTCATGTTCGGCAGCGCCAGCATCAAGCCGACCACTTCCCCGTCTACCATGCCGAATTCGCCCAAGCGCGGGTCGAAGAACGGGCCTAGCTGCTTGAGCAGATCGTCAATCTCTGCGTCCGTCAGCGGCACGAAGCCCCAGTTGTTCGCCCAAGCCGCGCGATAAATTTCTGCTAACAGGCGCACTTCCTTGTGCAATTCTCGCACATTGGCGCGCCGCACGCTCACTCGATATCTCTCGCTCACTTTGCGGATGACGCGCAGCAAGCGCTCAGGGATATTTCGATTCTCATCGAGGTAGCTGCTCGGCTTCGCGAGGTAGCTGACCAAATCCATCGCCTTCGCCAAGCCGAGCCCGCTCTCCTCGATCAGGCGCTGGTAGTAGGGCGGGTTATAGGGCATCAGCAGCATCGGCGGCGAGAAGTTCTCGATGAGCAGCCCGCACTCATCGCTCAGGGTGAAGTTGGCAGGTCCGCGCATGGTGTCGCAGCCTTGCGCGCGCGCGTACTCGGCGGCTGTGCGCAGCAAGGCGGTCGCCGTCTCTTGATTGTCCTCGCACTCAAAGAAGCCGAACCAGCCCAGATTCTCGTTATGCGTCTGGTTGTGGCGATGGTTGACGAAGGCGGCAATCGTGCCGACGGGCTTCTTGCCGCGCCACGCGAGGTAATACTCGCCTGTCATGTATTGCCAAGACGGATTGCGCTTTTTATCCAACAGATGACGGCGGCGGGAGACGAGCGGCGGTATCCAATTTGGATCATTGCGGTAGTGCGACCAAGGAAACTCCAAGAAGACTTTGAAGTCCTGAGAGGTCTCGACCTTGCGGATGCTGAGAGCGTCGGTCATGCCTATCTTCCCAAATCTGTATGTCACACGCGCCCATTCAGCAACAAGTTTACACGCTTGTCGAGCGTTGCCGCTATCCCGCGGCGCGCTGTGTTATAATCGGCGACTTGATGATCGCGCGAGGGAAACGAGAGAGATGCATCTCAAGGATCGGCTGCAAGAAGACCTGAAGGCCGCCATGAAGAGCGGCGACACAGCGCGCCGCGACGCAATTCGCCTGCTCGCCTCTGCTATCAGGCAGGAAGAAGTGGATAGGCAGAAAACGCTCAGCGACGACGACATGATCGCGTTGCTGATGCGCGAGGCGAAAAAGCGCCGCGATAGCATCGAAGAAGCGCGACGGCTCGGCCGCATGGAAGTTGTTGAAAAGGAGCAGTTCGAACTGAGCTTGATCGAGTCGTACTTGCCGCAGCAGCTCAGCCGCGAAGAACTGGAAGCCGAAATACGGCGCGCCATCGAAGAGACAGGCGCGAAGAGCGCTAAGGAAATGGGGAACGTGATGAAGGTGCTGATGCCTCGCATCAAAGGGCGCGCCGATGGCAAGCTCGTCAACGAAATGCTAAAGAGCTTGCTGAGCAATTGAGCGCGCCGAGCGCCTTTGAGAGCTGATTCACCTATCCCGATCCGCGTCCGCGCAGCCGCGAAGCCGCTATTTTGCTGCTCACCGATGCCGGCGAGAGCGTCGTCCGCAGCAAGCGCGCGCGATGAGCAAGAGATTGCCGATATCGTCCATGCGCACGAGCCGCTACACAATCCACACCAACGTACGGCGCGCTTACAGAGCGCTCGTCCCGCTCAAGCGCTTGAAGGCGGCTATCCAGCACACCTTGACGGCGCACGCCGTCCGCGCAGGCTCAGCGCTGAGCCTGATAGTGGCCGACGACGAGACAGTGCAACAGCTCAATCGCGAGTATCGCGGCGTGGACGCGCCGACGGATATCCTCTCTTTCCCGCATGAGCCGTTCTCAGAGGCGATGCAGGAAGCGATGTTGGCCGCCGCTGCCTCAGCAGGCGCGTCAGGGCAAGGGATCGCCGCCGAGCTGCAGCCGTATCTGGGCGATCTGATCATCGCCTTGCCATACACACAACGCTGCGCCGCTGAGCTAGGGCGCCCGCTGGAAGATGAGCTGGTCTTGCTCGTCGTTCACGGCACGCTGCACTTGCTCGGCTACGATCACGACACGGCTGAAGCTCAAGCGCGCATGTGGCAAAAGCAAGCTGAGCTGTTGGCGCAGCTCGGCATCGCTGAGCTGAACATCCCACATTTCACGTCTGGAGATAGCCATGAAGACTCAACAGACGGGGACTGAGCGAAAGACAACCAACAGCAGGCGGCCGCTTTTGATCTTTCATCCCGATACGCTGGCGACGCTCAACGCGCGCCCTGAAGATTACAGCCCGATTGTCAGCGAGAGCCGCCTGAAGAGCCTGCGCTACGCGCTCGCCGGCTGGCTTTACATGCTGCGCTATCAGAAAAATACGCGCATCCAAGCTGTGTTCTCGGTCGCCGCGATGGCGCTTGCGCTCTGGCTCGGCTTGCCGCCGCGCGATTGGGCAGCTTTGGTCATCATCATCACCATGAACTGGATGGCCGAGTTCATTAACGCGGCCCTCGAAGCGGCGGTCAATTTAGCCAGCCCGCAACTGCATCCGATGGCGCGTGTTTGTAAGGACGTAGGCGCTGCTGCTGTGCTGCTGGCGGCCGTGGCAGCTGTGTTGGTCGGCGCGTTCATCTTTGCGCCGCCGCTGCTGGAGCGCCTTGTGCCGCTCCTCGCTCGATAGCAGCCCGTGCGCAGGCCGTGCCAAGATTTGCTCGATTTGAGGGCGTCCTGAAGTCATAGCATGTTCCCAGTTGAGACGCGCCATAGCGATACAAACGTGGTGCGCTGGCTGCTGACCGCCTTTTCACTGGTCATTGTGCTATTGGCGATTTGGCTGGTGCGCGAGGTGCTGCTGCTGGCGCTGACGGCGATCATCTTCGCGATCCTGCTCACCACGCCGATCCGTTTTTTCGTTCGGCATGGCGTCAATCGCGCGCTCGCCGTGCTGCTGACCGTTTTCTTGATCGGCGCGATCGTCTCAGCCGCCTCAGCGCTGGCGCTGCCCGATCTCCTCGAGCAGTTTCGCATTCTGGTGGTGCAGACGTTGCCTTCGGCAGGTCAAGTGTTGCAGCGCGAGCTATCGCCTGAGAACTTGACCGCGCGCTTCCCCTTCCTGCGCGATTTCCTGACCGACGTCAGCCTCGCCGATTTGACCAATCAGCTCTGGCAGCAGATCATCAGCGGCTTGGCGACCGTAAGCGGGCAGGTCTTTCCGTTTGTCACAAACCTGTTCTCAGTGCTATTCAGCCTGCTGGTCGTGATCTTCCTGAGCATCTACTTTGTGGCGGATCCTGATCCGCACTGGCGCGGCATCTTGCGCCTTGTGCCGATCAGCTACCGCCCGCGTGCGCGCGAAATTTTGCTCAGCCTTGACCACACGCTGCGCCAATTCCTGCAGACCCAGATCATCCTGATGATCTTGACGGGAATACTGACAACCGTTGCCATGCTCGTGCTAGGCTTGCCGCTGGCGGGCGTGCTGGGCGTGATCAGCGGTCTGTTCTCGTTCGTGCCTAACTTCGGCCCGCTCTTGGCGCTCGTGCCAGTGTTGGCGGTCACCATCATCAACAGCCCTGAGAAAGTGCTGTTGGTCGTGCTGGTTTATTTCGGCATTCAGTTCATCGTTGGGCAGGTTGTGGCGCCGCTCTTGCTAGGCAGCGAGATTCAGCTGCCGCCGGCGGTGATTTTGCTCTCACAGATCGTCTTCGGCATCTTCTTCGGCTTTCTCGGCCTGCTGCTCTCAGTGCCCTTGGCGGCGATTGGCGCGGTCTTGATCCGCGAAATTTACGTGCGCGACGTGCTGGGCGATACCGAAGCAGGCTTGCGCGTGACGCCGAAGTATGAAAAAGCGCTTGAGCAGCGGCGCGCAGCGCCCTATCACGCCGAGCCGCCCAGTTCTTGCTGAATCTGCTGCCATATCAGGTAGCGCCCGCGCTCGTCGGGGATCAGCTCTGGGCGCACTGGCACAGAAAAGGTGTAGTGCCCAAGCGCATCGGCTCGCAAGCCGAAGTAGAAGACGCTGTGCGGCGGCACGTTCGAGAGGATGCTCGGCGCGTGCGTGTTGACCAAGACTTGGCGCAGCGGCGGATTGCGCCTGCCATCTGCCGCGGGCAGATCGCGCTCAAAGTTGAGCGCCAAGCTGTACAGCACGCTGACCATATCCGGCAGCCGCAAGAGCTGAATGCCGTTCTCAGGCTCTTCAAAGCAAATCAGACCGCGATGCGCTGCATCGTAGCGCAGCGCTGCCAAGCCGAGCAGCCGCAAAGTGCCGTCGCTCAGCACGCGCGATGAGAAGCGCGTGCCATCTTGTTCGATCAGCTCGATCAGTTGCTGCTTGCTGTTTTCCAGCCTCTTGACCTCTATCGCCTTCACTTGTGGCAGCATGCCCTGCAGCACTTGCGTGATGTTGGCAATCGCCTCAGGTTGCTCGCGCTGCAGACGCGCCAATACAGCGGGCAGGTTGGCGCCATCGTTCTGCAGCCTCGCCTCGGCGTCAAGTGCGCACGGCTGACGCAACACTTCAGCGTTGAAGCGCAGCAAGCGCCAGTTGCGCATGGCTTGCCGCACCGCGTGAATGGTCGGATAGCGCAGCCCGTCGGCCGTGCCGAGCGCGCTCTTCTGCAAATTGCCGACCTTCAAGCCTTCGCGCCCGCCTGCCAAGGTATCTTGATTGCGGTAGATGATCAGCTCGTTTGCCTCGCCAACTGTGGCGATGTACGGCGGACGCTTCTCGCGGACGATCCACGCTTTGCGCGCCTTGGTTGGAATTTGATCGCGAAACCAAGCGTCTCGCGGCTCAGGCAGCGGGATGAGCGACTCAGAGACAATATGCGCGCCTTCGCCGCGCCGCTCGATGGTCAGCTGGTAGCGCAGGCGCGTGTTGGTCGGCATGAAAGGCTTGCTGTTAGCGCCGATCACCTCGCGATCTAGCAAAATCTCCGCCGCCAGCTGCATGCGCTCGGCGCGGCTGCCATCGGCGTACAGCGTGAACAGCTCGAGCGGCTCGCCGCGCGCGCGCAACATGGCATCTTCCAGCGAGTCGCCCTCGGCAAGGCGCGCCAAAAGCGCGATCGCATCGAATAAGTTGGTCTTGCCAACGCCATTTGAGCCGATGAAGACCATGAACGGTTGAAAATCGAGCGCAAAGTTGCGAAATGTTTTGAAACCGTCAAGTTCTAAGCGTGTGAGCATCTTTTGCCCTAAACTTTATGTGCTGCGCGGCGCTTCTCGCTCAAGGATGAGCGTGACCGGCCCGTCATTCGCCGATTCTACCAACATCTTCGCGCCGAAGATGCCTGTTTCCACGCGCTGCACGCCTGCCTGCCGCAAAAAGGCGACGAACTGGTCGATCAGCGGGGCAGCGAGGCTTGGCGGCGCTGCCTCGATGAAACTCGGACGGCGCTGCCCGATCACATTCCCATACAGCGTGAACTGCGGGACGACCAAAGCGCCGCCGCCGATATCCAATAGCGAGCGATTGAACTTATTGTGTTCATCGGCGAAGATGCGCAGCACAGCGATTTTTTCGGCGAGCCACTTCGCCTCAGCGGCTGTATCGCCGTTGCGCACGCCGATCAGGATCAGCAAGCCCTGATCAATCTCGCCAACCACTTGATTGTCCACTGTGACGCGCGCGTGCGTCACGCGCTGCAACACAACGCGCATGCTCAGCCTCGCTTCAAACGGCGCAAGATACTCATCGGCAAACTGCGCGCCTCAGGCACGCCCAGAAGCAACGCCAGACCTTGATAGAGCAAGATTCCGAGCGGCACGCACACCATCACAACGATCAGCGGCGCCGCTCGCGCCAAAAGTTGACTCATCGCCCAGACGCATGCGCTCATCCCCACGGTTGCTATCAGGGCGCGCCCCGCCATGCTCAGCATATCCCAGCCGCCCAGCGCGCCGATCTTGCGGCGCAGCCACAGCCATAGCGCAGCGCTCTCAGCCCCTGTAGCAAGCGCGTTCGCCAGCGCCAAGCCGCCATGCGCCCCCTGACCTGCCTCTGCGCCGCGCACTATCTGGATCAGCAGCAGGCTGAGCGCCACGTTCAGGAACAAGCCGCCTACGGCGACCGCCACAGGCGCTATTGTGTTGCGCAGCGCGTAAAAAGCGCGCGCTAGGAGCTCTTGCAGCGCAAATGCCACCAGCCCTGCGGCGAAGAAGCTGAGCGCCCAAGCCGTCGCAACCGTATCCGTGCGCGACCAAGCGCCGCGCTCCAGCAACGCGCTCACCAACGGCTGCGCAAGCACGATCAAGCCGCTTGTGGCGGGCAACGTCACGAAAAGCACGCCGCGCAGCGCGTCGCGCAGCGTCTGACGAAAACGCTCCAGATCGCCGCGCGCGCCGTACAGCGAAAGAGTCGGGAAGATGGCTGTGCCTGCGCTCTGCGCTACGATGCCAAGCACCACGAACATCAGCGTGAAAGCGATGCTGAGCGCCGCAAGGCTGCCTTCGGGCATGGCAGAGGCGAGGATGATGTTCACCACAAAGTTGAGCTGCACAGCCGCCATGCCGACCAAGCGCGGCAGCATCAGGCGCACGATCTCGCCGAGGCCCTCAGCGATGAGCGCGCCGCTCGGTCGCAGGTGCGCCCAGAACGGTCGCAGCGCAGGCAATTGGACGATCAGGTGCAGCGCCGCGCCCATCACAGCCCCCCAAGCCAATCCATACACGCCCATGTGCGGCGCGAGCAGCAGCGCGCCGCCGATCAGACCGACGTTGTTCATGCTCGGCGCGAGCGCGGGGGCCAAAAAGCGCTGATTGGCGTTCAGGATCGCCATGATCAAGCTGCTAGCGCTGAAGATGGCGACCGTGACCAGCATGATCTGCATCAATTCAGCGGTCAACTGTTTCTGGGGCGGCTGGGCGTGCGGCATCAACAGCCGATCTGCGATTGGGAAGGCGATCATCGCCGCACCGAGCGAGAGCCAGAGCGCGATCAGCGTGACCCAGCTGAGCGTAGCGCGCGCCAAATGCCAAGCGCGCGCGCTATCGCCTTGCGCCAAGTATCGGCTGAAGATAGGGATGAACGCTGAGCTGAGCGCGCCGCCCGCCACGAGCGTGAAGAGCATCTCGGGCAGGCGATAAGCGGCGTAGAAAGCGTCCAGCGCAGCGCCTGCGCCGAAGACCGCGCCGATGATCGCGCCGCGCAGCAAGCCCAAGACGCCGCTCAGCACAAAAGAGGCGGCGATGATTGACGCAACCGCGCGCAGCTGCCCAGCGCTGAGCGCTTGACCCTGCGCTACCTGCGATCCTGCCATAAGTGTGCCACGCCTGCGCTGCAGCAAAGCTGCCTGAGCATAGCACACTGTGCGCTGCGTGCCTAGTGTTGCGTGCTGCGCTGCCGCAAGCGCTGATCGGCGGTCGGATCGACGCCCAGATTCGCCGTGATCGCCACTTCTTCGGGATCGAAGGGGCGGCTCAGCGCAGTGGTCAGCACTTTCACTTCCACGCCGTCGGCGATCTGCACGTAAGCGATGCCGCGGTCGGCTTCCATGCGCGTCAGCGTGCCAACCAGCCCGCCTGCCGTGATCACCTCATCGCCAGCGCTGAGCGTGCGCACGTATTTGTTGTGCTTGCGGAACATGCTCTGGCGTGGCATGATCACGAATGACCAGTAGGCAGCCAACACCAGCAATATCACAAACGAGAATGCGATGAACTCACCCATGCAGGGGATACCTCTCTAGCGTACAGCTCTAGAGTGAATTATAAGGGCGTGGTGGAAAAATCGCCTCTTGCTCATTGTGAACATACGTTCTATAATCTATGCAGCGAGCCTATCGCCGAGCGCTACCTGACGGCTCGCAAGGCGCATTGCAAGGTAGCCGGAAGGACAGCAAGCTATGACTTTTCAGCAGTTGATCATCGTCGGGCATGTTGGGCGCGATCCTGAATTCAAATACACGAGTGACGGCGTGCCGGTTTGCACCTTCTCTGTGGCGGTCAGCAAGGTGACAGGGCGCGGCGAGCAGCGCTCGCAGAAGACGACTTGGTTCCGCGTGACCCTCTGGCGCGACCGCGCCGAGACCGCTTCGCAGCTGGTCAAGAAAGGGCAGCGCATCTTGCTGGTCGGCGAGGTGAGTGCGAGCGCATACATCGCTCGCGACGGCCAGCCGGTTGCGTCTCTGGAGATAACGGCGAGCGAGTTCAGGCTGCTGAGCGCGCGAGGCGAGGCAGCAGATAGCGAGACAGATGATGTGGCAGCACACGCGGCGAGCGGCGAGGCCGGCTCTTCGGCAGCGGCTGAGGAGATTCTCGAAGAAGACGCAGACGAGCTGCCGTTCTGAGGTGGTCATATCGCTGTGCGATCGGATCTATGAGCAGCCGAGATTTGCCGAGAATTGGCTCGCCGATCGGGCAAAGCGATCGGCGTCGCGTTGAGAGCGGCTGCTGAGCGCAGTGCGCGGTGCGCAATCCAATCGGGCGCGCGGCGTTCAATCAGTTGGCTCGGCTCAATCGCCTCGGCTTGCGCTTGAGGCGGCTCATTTTGCTCAGCGCGCTCGCTTTCCCGTTGCTTGTCACACATACCGTTCCTGCCACGCTTAGACCCGACCCCGTTGCGCGCGCCTGCGCAGCTTGGGATCGCGAACGCGGTCGCCGTGTGCAGCGCCAATCTGCTCTTGCCCCTCTGCGCACAAGCGCTCGGCGCGCCCCCTGCCATAACACGAGCGCCCTGTGTGCGATTCAGCAGGCTTGGTGAAAGCGCGCTCAACCGCAATTCGGTCAGGCATCTGATGGCGGCGCATTCACAAGCATCTTCAAGCATCTTAATCTGCGCTTGATCTGCGCTTACATGGACGCCGCTCAACCCGTTGCAGCCTTGCCGTTCCTCGGAAGGAAAAGGAAAGATGACGGGCGCTTGCTCTGGTGAACTAACAATGTTATGATTCTGAGCGAATCTGAGAGCCTGTGTAGTTTTTAGGAGATTCTGAACAATGGCAACTATCCGAGCCACTGGCGATGCGCTCAGCGCGCCTGCGCAACCCTTGGCAGCCGAGTATCCCGTCTGGCGCACGCGCTTGCTCTTTGGCTTGAGCGTGGTCACGTTTTTGAGCATGTTCGTGATGCTCTACATGGCTTTTTTCTATGCCGGCACGGATGCTGTACAAGGGCATGTACAGCGCCTGTTCTACGTGCATGTCTCTTCGTACGCAGGCGGCTCGGTAGCATTCTTCATCACAGTGATCGCTGGCGCTGCCTACCTGTTCACGCACAACGCCAAGTGGGATCGTCTGGCAGTCAGCAGCGTTGAGATCGGCTTGCCGCTGATGACGGTCTGCCTTGTGACGGGCTCGGCTTGGGCGCGCCCGATCTGGAATACGTGGTGGACGGCTGATCCGCGCCTGAACAGCATGGCGGTCATGTGGCTGATGTATGCGGCCTACTTGACGCTGCGCGGCGCGATTGAAGACCCCGATCGCAGAGCGCGTTTCGCGGCTGTGTATGGCATCATCGCTTTCGCCAGCGTCATCTACGTTTTCTTGATCCCGCGCGTGCGCGATGACACCTTGCATCCTGTGGTGATCGGCCCGAGCGTGGCGAATCCGACGGCGCAAGGCGAATTTGAAGTGCGCACTGACCCGCGAATCGGCGCGACAATGGGCGTGGCGATGGTATGGTGGTGCATGGCAGCCGTGGTGTTGACGTGGCATCGCGTGCGGCTTGAAAACACTGCGGCGCGCTTGCAAGCGCTGAAAGCGCGCCTGCTCGCTAAGCAAGGATGATCGGGATGGAAGCCTCTACCCCGAGCAACATTGAGTACATGATCTTGGGCTACGTAGCGGCGGGCATCATCATGGCGCTCACAGTAGCTTACCTCGTCCTGAAGGCGCGCCGTTTGCGCCAAGAGGCAGAGCTCTTGAAGCGCCTCGAGGACGATCAAGAGCAGTGAGCGAGCAGGAGAGGCTCGTGAGGTGCGTCAAGCGCTGGCTGCTCGCGGCCTATCGCTCGCGGTCGGCGCTTTGTATTCTAAGATGCTGATCTCAGCTGAGAGCAACGGCACATGCCGCGCGCCCGACTCGCTATCTTGGACGATCAGGTAGCCGCGCTCGCGATCAGCGAAATTGTAAAAGGTCGGGAAGCCTGCTTTCAGCTTATCTTGAAGCGCTGAGATGAGCGCTGAAACTTGCGGCGCGAAGGTGAAGACGCTGTAGCATGTCTCGCTGTGCATAGCGGCAAAATCTTCTGGTGTGCCGTGTAGCGCCAAGCACTCGGCGAGGGCGCGACTGAAAAAGTTCAGCACCTCATCTGCTGCCACGAAGCTGTAGCGCTCGCGGAACGCGCCGAAGTTGTTCAGGGTGATCTGTAGGCGATACCAGCCAGTGCGCGCTGCGAAGGCGCGCTCAGCTTCAGCAATGGCGGCGCCAGTTGGCAAGCCTGTCCGCTCATCGGTCAGCGCCTCGCGGCTGGCACGCCGCAACGAGCCTTGCACGCGCAAGCGCAGCTCTTCGATATCGAACGGCTTGGTGATGTAGTCGTCGGCGCCCAGCTCTAGACCTGCCACTTTGTCGGCGCGTCGGTCGCGTTGCGTCAAGAAGATGATCGGGATGTATTTGGTCAGCGGCGTTGTGCGCAAGCTTCTGCAGACATCGAAGCCGTCCATATCGGGCAGCATCACGTCCAACAAGATCAGGTTGGGCGACTTGGCGCGCGCTATGGCAATCCCTTCTTTGCCGCTGTAGGCATTGAAGAGCTGGTAACCCTGCGCCGAGAAGTAGGTCTGCAGCATCTCCGCTATGTCAAAATCATCTTCGATGAGCAGCAGGCGCTTTTTGAGCATCTGGCCTCGCAACATGATGAAAAGCTACTCTTCCAGCACAGCGTCAACGCGGAATTGCCCTTCGATAGCGTCCGCCGCGTTTGCGATCGCCAGCTCGCGCGGCAGAGAGGGACGCACCACGTCATCGCGCATGACGTTTTGCAACGGCAAGACGCTCGCTGTCGGCGGGATATCGGATGTATCAAGCTGCTCAAGGCGCGAGGCGTATTCCAAAACTGCCGAGAGCTGCTCGGCATAGGCAGTCACCTCGCTCTCGGTCAGGCTCAGCTTGGCTAGCTCTGCGATTTGCAACACTTCTTCGCGGCTCAGTCTCATAGTCACCTCGCGATAAGTTTCCAGTCATTTCTGCAGCCCTGCGCTGCCTCGGTCGTTTGCGGCAAGTGTATCCGAGCTGAAGGCGCTTGGCAACCGCGCGCCGAGAGAGCCTGAATCCGTCAGCGCCTGCTCTGACACTGCCTCTGACAAATTCAGCTTGCTGTAGGCTCTTGCCGCGCTGCCTGCTGATTGCCTATAATCGCGCCGATATGCAAAGATATCACCGATAGTCGCGTGCGGCGCTGAGGTGAGCGGGCATCATGAGTACGATCAGCGTGTTGGTGGCTACCCACGTTGCCTCGGTAGCGCGCTACCGTGAGAATCTCGCCAAAGAGCCTAGCCTGAAGGCAACTTACACCACGAGCTTGGAAAGCGCTCAGGAAATGTTGCGCGATCCTGACAAACACTTCGACGTCTTCGTGGCAGATAACGCCTTGGGCGACACCTTCGAGCTGATCCGCGCCGTGCGCCTTGAGAAGCCGCGCCTGCTGATCCTGACCGTTGACGAAGAAGCGGACTTCGGATTGCCCGGGCGCGCCGACGACATCTCGACGACGCCTTTCAAAGATAACGAACTCATCCGCAAGATCAAGCGCCTTGTCGAGGAGCGCCGCCTTGAGACCGTCCGCGCTGACGCCTTGCCGCCGATCCGCAATCTCGCCAAAGCGCTCGCCAAAGCCAGCAAAGGGCTGGGCAAGCAGCAGGCTGCCGTCAAGGCGATCATGGACTTAGGCTACGATCACGTCGCCTTCTACGCAGTTGAGGCAGGTCGCGATACGCTCGCGCTGACTGCGCAGATGGGCGATAACGCCGTGATGAACGCTATGCCACAGCGCGCCGATGCAAACAGTTTGATCGGCAAAGTCGCGCGCAGCGGCAAGAGCCAGATCGCGGCGCGCGGAAGCGATCACTCGCACTTTTTGCTGGAAAAAGGGCGCTTTGGCGCAGCGGTCGCTGTGCCCGTCGGTCAGGAGATGCGCTTCGGCGTGGTGATCGCCTTTCGCGAGCCGCCTGATAGCATCAGCCAAGAGCATGTGATCATGCTAGAGCTGCTCTGTGCGCAGCTTGCCTCTGCGCTCGCCAAGGAGCAAGGTGAGTGACGCCCGCACCCACCCTGCTGCGCCGCTCAGTTTGATTGAGCCATGTCGCGCGCGGATCAGCGACTGCGCTCGCGTACTTGCGGCGCTGCTCGGCATGACTCGGTCGGCGCGCCACAACTGCTCTGACAGACAGTTTGCTCGGCGGCCCCAGCGCTCAGGGTATAATGCGCGCTTGACGATATCCTTGATGATTCCTCGACGCATTGAGGCGAAAAGTCATGCAAGTCAGTGTCTCCGAGATGCGCCGCGTCATGCTCATCGAAGTCTCAGGGCGCGTGGATAGCCTGAGCGCGACAAAACTGGGCGAAGCGCTGAACGAACAGATCGATTCCGGCCGCAATCGCCTTGTGATTGATCTGAGCAACGTGGAGTACATCAGCAGCGCAGGGCTGCGCGAGCTCGTCTCGGCAGCCAAGAAGGTGCGCAGCAGCGGCGGCGATTTGCGCATTGCCGGTCCATCGCATCGCGTGCGCGACGTGCTGCAGCTGGCGGGCTTGCTAGAGCTACTCCAAGTTTTCCCGACGCAGATTGAGGCTGTGAGCAGCTTCTGAGGGCGCAGAGCTGCGACCATATGCCGCAGGAACGGCGTCTCATCTTGCAGGGCGCGCTGGCGCACGTGCCAGAAGCGTGCCAGTTTGTGCGCGAATCGGCGCGGCTGGCAGGCTTGAGCGACAAGCAAGCCGATGATTGCGAACTCGCCGCTGAGGAATGGTGCGCCAACATCATCGAGCATGGCTACGGCAAACACGGCATGCAAGGGCGCATCGAGATCGTCTGCCAGACGCTGCCGGGCGCTTTCCGCATCACCATTTACGACGAGAGTCCGCCTTTCGATCCGACCACGCTGCCGATGCCTGATCGCAGCGCGCCTTTGACCGAGCGCCGGCTCGGCGGCTTAGGCTGGTTCTTCATCCAAGAGCTGATGGATACTGTGCAATACGAGTATCGCAACGGGCGCAACACGCTGATCATGACGCGACACAATCCAAACGTCGGCGAGCAGCCGCACGCCGCGCCACTGCTATCATCCTGAGGACTAATCCTCGCCGCGCAGCTGCGCGCAGTAGCACAGCTCGCCGCCGTTGAGCGCGTGATAATCGCGAAAGACGCGCTCTAGCTCATCCAAATCCGCCCAGAAGCTATCCACCTGCGAGCGATAGCAGGCGCTCGCCTGAATCTTGCGCGCGAGCGCCTGCTCGTCTATCACCACCTTATGCGGTACGGCGCGCAATCCAAAATGCTCAGG
>JAGHYP010000286.1 GCA_017743585.1 Chloroflexota bacterium | reverse complement strand
GGCAGTTGGCGTGCGCGTGGCGGTCACTTGCAAAGCAGCGGTCAGCGTGGCGGCGACGCGCTGTGTGCCTTCGGCGCGCGCCGTGACCGTGAGAATGGTCTCGGATGATTCGCAGCCGATCAAGGCAGCGGGGATGATCAGCAAAAATAGTGAGAGGCGTTTAAGCATCATCTAATCCTGATCGCGTAAACTGATGAGGCAATCGGCAAAAGTATAGGGGAAATTGCGCACAGCGGCAAACTGCGCTTGCGAGGCAAGGTGAGAGGCGTTAGATGGGCGTATGATCACAGTTGAAGCGCTCACCAAGCGCTACGGGCGCTTCATGGCGCTGCGCGGCATCAGCTTTCAGGCTGAGAGCGGCGAGATTCTCGGCTTTCTCGGCCCGAACGGCGCGGGTAAGACAACCACTATGCGGATTCTGACAGGCTACATGCCGCCGACTAGCGGACGCGCCGCCGTGGCAGGCTTTGATGTCTTCGCTGACTCGCTCGAAGTGCGCAAGCGGGTCGGCTACTTGCCCGAGACCGTGCCGCTCTATCCTGATATGACAGTGCATGGTTATGTGAAATACGTGGCAGAGCTGCGCGGCGTGCGCCACGCTGCCAGCCGTGCCGATGACGTGCTGCGCATTGTCGGGATGCACTCGCGCCGCGAGAGCTTGATTCGCAACATCTCCAAAGGGATGCGCCAGCGCGTCGGCTTGGCGCAGGCGCTCGTCCACGACCCGCCTGTGCTGATCCTCGACGAGCCGACCATCGGCCTCGATCCGCGCCAGACGCTCGAAGTGCGCGACTTGGTGCGCGGCTTGGGCAAGACGCGCACCATCATGTTCAGCACGCACATCCTAAGCGAGGCCGAGCAGGTCTGCGACCGCGTGGTGATCCTCCATCGCGGCGAGATCGTGGCGATGGGCAAGCCCGAGGCGCTGCGCGATCAGCTGCAGCAAGGCACGCAGCTCTTCGTGCGGCTTGGCAAGGCGGAATCAGCGGATGTGGTGCGCAGGACGCTTCAGAACGTAGTCGGCGTGGCAAGCGTGAGCGCGCTGAACGATGGCTTCAGCGTGCAGGCGCGGCGCGGCGTGGATGTGCGCGCGCGGATCGCGAGTGCGGTCACGGCGGCAGGGTGGGAGCTTCTAGAATTGCGCCCGCTCGCCATGTCGTTAGAAGATATCTTCCTTGAACTGACCGTGCAGCAAGGCGCTGAGGTGAATGAGCGGCTATGAGACAGATTGCGATCATCTTTCGGCGCGAGCTGGAGCAGTACTTCAACTCGCCAATCGCCTACTTCGTCGCGTTCGCTGTGCTATTGCTGACGGGCCTCACCTTCAACGACGATCTCGCTATGCGCAACGGACGCATGGCGGTCGATCCTGCCCTGCCCCTCATCTACTTGGCGCAGTTCAGCGTCTTCTTCGTGCCTCTGCTGACCATGCGCCTGCTGGCAGAGGAGAATCGGGAAGGCACGCTCGAGCTGCTGATGACGCTGCCGCTGCAAGACTACCAGATTGTGATCGGTAAGTTTTTAGGCGCTTGGACGTATTATACCATTCTGATCAGCTTGACCATTGTGCATCAAGCGCTGCTGGTGTGGCTGAATCCGCCCGATCTGGGCGTGGCATTCGCCGCTTACATCGGTCTGTGGCTATTTGGCGGCGCGTCCATTGCTGTAGGCATGCTCTTCTCGGCGCTGAATGAGAATCAGATCGTGGCGGCTTTCTTGGGCATGGCGGCGCTGCTGATCTTGTGGCAAGCCGATTTGGTCGGCAATGTGATCAGCAATCGCGCGCTGGCTGAGTTTGTGCGCAGCTTGAGCTTTCAGAGCAATTACTCATACTCATTCGCCATCGGCATCGTGCGGCTGGATCACACAGTGTTCTTCTTGGGCGTGACGGGCGTTTTGCTGCTCGCCACGACGCAGATCGTGCAATCGCGGCGTTGGCGCTGAAGGGAGGTTGAGGCATGGCTTCGGAGCGGAGGTCGCAGCGGGCGCTCGTCTTGGATCGGCTGAGCGTGGCGCGCTGGAGCAGCGCGCTGGGCGCGGCGGCGCTTGTGGTGGCCCTCGTGGCCTTCCTAGCGAGCGGCGAGCTCTCGCCGCTGGTGGCGATCAGCGCGCTGCTGGGGATGGGCGGTCTTGGGCTGTGGATGACACTGGCGCCTGACGATTTCCGCGCTACGTTGACGGGCAGGCACGCTGTTTACGGCAGCAACAGCGCCCTGATCGTGCTATTGTTCATCGGCATTGTGCTGGTGGTCTACGCGATGGCGGCGCGCAGCGGCATCGCCGCCGATCTCACGTCGCGCGGCTACTACACGCTCAAGCCGAACATCCGACCGATTGTGGAGCAGCTCTCGCGCCCCATTCAGATCACAGCCTTCTATAGCCGTCGCTTGCTGACCAATCAAGCGCTGGAATCGCCGATTTTGCGGCTGTTCAGCGATGCTGCGCCCGAGAAAATCCGTCTTGTGTATGCCGATCCTGATGCGCAGCCGATCTTGGCGAGGCAATTCGGCTTGCGCAGCGCGTACGGCATCTTCGTCTCGTACCTGACCGCCGACGGCAAGCCCGATCCGAATTTCACGGTCAGGGTGTTGACGGCGCGCGACCGCTTCCCTGAGCTAAACGTTGAAAACGACTACGTGAACGAGCGCTGGATCGCCGAGGCGATCTTGCAGCTTGAGGTGCGCGGCAAGTTCCGCGTGTTGTTCAGCGTCGGCAATGGCGAGTTGAGCCTTGATAACGATGCCACAGGCATCCGCGACGGGCTGCGCGCGGTCGGCATTCAGGTCGGCACGCTCGACTTGAGCCGCGAAGACGTGCCGCAAGGCACAACCGCGCTGGTGATCTTGGCGCCTGTGCGCGACTTCACGCAAGAGATGACAGATCGCGTGGCAGCGTTTCTGGAGAGCGGCGGCAAGGTGCTGATCATGGCTGAGCCGGCCTTCCGCAGCGACATCCGCTTCATGCAGGCAGAGAACAGTCCGCTGGCGAAATATCTGTGGCAAGCTTGGGGCATCCGTCCGAATCGAGATATTGTCTTCGATCCGATCTCGTTCAACGAGACGCAGTACTACGTGCGCGCCGCACAATACCTAGAGGGACACCCAATCGTGGCGAAGGATCAGACGGGCACGGCAGCGCGCCCGCTCTTCCCGATCGCACAATCGTGGCAGGTGGCATCGGAGCCGCCCGCCGATGTGGTCGTGGAGCGCATTTACTTGACGTCCGCAGAGGCGTTCGGCAAGCTCGACCTGCGCG
>JAGHYP010000285.1 GCA_017743585.1 Chloroflexota bacterium | reverse complement strand
CTGCATATGTTGGCGACGGGCGCTTGGGCAGGCGGGCTGATCGGTCTGGCGGTTTTGATGCCCGTTGCGCTGGCGCCGCTCGATGAGGCGGGCAGGCGCGCCGCATTGACGGCTGTGCTACGTCGTTTCGCCGCCTTGAGCGCGGGCGCTGTGGTGACTTTGATCGCGACAGGCGCTTACAACAGCGCGATACAGATTCGGCAGCTCAGCGATTACGTGACCACGCCCTATGGGCTGATATTGCTGGCGAAGTACGCGCTTGTGGCGTCCATGTTGATCGTGGCGCTCTACCATCACTTGGTCATCGGGCAGGATCGGCTGACTGTGGCGCTGCACGAGCGCTACGCTGTGCTGCGCGAGCGACTGCCACACTTGCCGCGCAGCATCCGCTTAGAAGCGATTCTGGGCGTGATCGTGCTGGTCGCCACTGCTTTTTTAGCCTCGAACGCCCCGCCGCTGCCAACCCGGCGCGACTCAGTGCCGTTGCTGACGGCGCGCGGCAGCGCAGGCGATTTACAAGCGACGCTGACCCTCGACCCGGGCGGCGTCGGCGGGAATACTTACGAGCTTCTGCTCGAGCGGAATGGCGAGCCGTTGAGCGGCGCGCAAGTGAGTCTGCGCTTTGCCTTTCCTAAGCTGGATCGGCGCGCGCGCGCCATTCCGCTGGATGATGCCGGCGATGGGCTGTACCTCTCAGCTGGTCTGGAGCTAGATCGCGCGGGCTTGTGGTGGGCGATTCTGGATATCACATTGCCTGAGGCGACCGAACCGTTGCGCCTTGCGCTCGCTTTTGAGCTGCCTGAGGTCGCGCCTGCGCTCAACTTGCGGCAGCCATCGCTGCTGAATTGGCTGAGCGCGCTCGGCGTCGGCGCGGCGTTGATCGGGCTAAGCCTGCCGCCGGCCATACGGCGCGCGCGGCGCATCCATTTCACGCCTGAGATCGCTTTCATCTTCGTCGCGTTGCTGATCGTGACGATCCTGTTCAGCATCGGCGGCGCGTTCGTCATCAGCGAGGCGAGCGCGCAGACGGATCGGCTGCGCAATCCGCCGCCGCAGATCGTCAATCCCATCTTGCCTGACTCAGAGTCGCTAGCGCGCGGCGCGGCTGCCTACGCGCAGCACTGCTCGGCTTGCCACGGCCAGCGCGGCGAAGGCAATGGCGCGCGCGCCGCTGAGTTCGCACGGATGCCGCGCATCCGCACCATTGTCGAGGCACGCCGCGATGAAGCGCTCTTCAACGCGATACAACGCGGCATCGGCGCTATGCCCGCTGTGCCGTTGCCTGAGCCAACAGCCTGGGATGTGGTGAACTTTTTGAGGTCGCCCGCCTTTTTGAGACGTTGAAATGACTTGCGGCGCCATCAGACATCAGATACGCCGTCACCTGCGCGCCGCAGGGATGCTCAGGCGCTGCTGGGCGCGCGACTTAAATTTTCGCTATGGTTTTTCGTCTATTCGTAGGCGTCGGCGGCGAATTCGCGGTTATCGCGCGCGGGCGCGAGCGTCAAGTTAGCGCGCTGCCAACGGCGGATGCGCTCAGTGGCGCGCTTGAGCAGGCGCTTTGGCTCGGCGCGCTCAGGCGCGAGCGACGCAGCCTCTTCAAGCAGCTGCGCAGCTTGCGATAGCGTGCGAACGTCATCGAGCAGCAGCTCGCCAAGCGCCAGAGTCAGGTGCGCCTGCAAGGCTGTATCGGCGCGCTGATAGGCGAGATGCAAAGCTTTGCGATAGTGGCGCTCGGCGGCTGCGTGATCTTTCAGCAGATAGTACGTCTCGGCGAGACGAATGAGCGCTTCGATCTCAGCCTCTCGGTCTTGTCCTTCGTAGGCGAGGAAAAGCGCGCGTGTGTAATACTCAGCGGCGCGCTCCAGCTGATTTTGGGCGGCGTAAGCGCGTCCAATTTGCGCCAGGACGTTGCGTTCGGCTGCTAGCTGATCGTAGCGATGGAAGATCGCGGCAGCTTGCTCGAACATCAGAATTGCCTCGCTGGCCTGATTCTGCGCAAGGTACAACGCGCCGAGCCGCTCAAGGGCTTGCGCTGCGCCGAGCCAATCTTCATCGGCGCGCAACAGCTCAGCGGCGCGACAGAGTTGCTCGCGCTTGGCGTCAGGATCGGCGAGCGCCTCGGCTTCTGCCAGCAGCGCTCTGCCGCGAGCGGATTCGGCTGCGGGGGGCGCGGCGTGCTGACTAGGCGTCGGCGGCGAGGTCTCGCTCTGCTCGGAGTCGTCTTCGTCAATCAGGATCGGCTCAGCTCGTGCGGCGTGCGGCGCAGAGTCGGTCAGCGGGGCGCTCTGCGCGCTGATGGCTGCAATTTGAGCGGACGCTTCGGGCAGCTGAACGACGGGCATGGCGGCTGTGTCAGCGATAGGCTCTTCGAGATTTGGCTGCGCATCGGCGCCTTCAGGCTGCGCATCGGCGATGACGCGCTCAGCAGCTTGCGCCTCGCCGAGCGCCTCGGCTGTGCCGTGCAAACGCACTGCCAACTGATCGAGCATATCTAGCTCAGGGCGGAAGCCATAGGCAGCGAGCGGCTCTAAGGCTTGCCTGAGCGTCCTCAGGGCGCGCGAGTCGCCTTGCGCTGCAGCATAGGCGGCGGCGCCGAGCAGGTTATCAAGCTCAACAGCCAAATGGGCGCGCTCGCTAGCGGCAGTCGCATAACTGAGCGCGGCGCTCAGCGCGCGTCCCTCGAGCGATTCGAGGCGCTTGGTATTGCGCAGGTAGTTCAGCGCATAGCGCTGTACAGCCTCATGCATGCTGAAAATAGGCTGTCCGTAGGCAATTGCCTCGCGCACCAATCCGCGCGCCACGAGCGCGCGCATCAAACTGATGACTTGTTGCGGCGGCACGCGGCTGGCTGCGCTCAGGAAGGTTACAGTAGCGCTGCCCGTGAACGTGGTCGCCAAGACGAGCAACAAGCCTTGCAATGGCGCGCTCAGCCGCTTGAAAGCGAGCGCGAGGACAGCTTGCTGCGGTTCGCGATTGGCGGTGTATTCTAACTCCCCGCGCAGCTCGGCAGGCGTCAGGCGATCCACAGCAGCCAAGCGTCCGAGCAGCTCGAGCGTGAGCGGCGCGCCGTCTATCCGCTGGCAGAGCGCTTCCAGATCGGCTCTGTGCGCATTTGGATCGCTGATGCCTGCGTAGAACCTGACCACGGCCTGCGAGTCGTCAGGCGAGAGCCGCTCTAGGGCAAATGTCTGCCATGCGCCGTCGGCGCGCTCGGCGTTGGTCAGCAGCGTCGGGACGTTTGGCGCGCAAGCAGCC
>JAGHYP010000284.1 GCA_017743585.1 Chloroflexota bacterium | reverse complement strand
GCTTCGCAGGGCATCGGGCGGCGCTGACCGCCTGCGCAATCGATCCGACGGGACGCCTGCTCTCAAGCGGACGCGAAGGCGCGTTGCGGCTGTGGACATTGCCCGAGACAGTGCGGCCGCCGATTGAGTCGCATGGCGCGGCAGTGCAGGGCGTGGCGTTCACGCCCGACTCGCGTCGCGTGGTCAGTGCGTCGCTCGATAGAGAGCTGCGCATCTGGGACGCCGAGACGGGCGAGCGGCTGCAGACCCTGCGCGGGCACATTGGCAGCGTCCACGGCCTAGCGCTGCGCGCTGACGGTCGCGCCGCGCTCTCGGCCAGCAGCGACCGAACCTTGCGCGCTTGGGACGTGGAGCGCGGCGCGCAGCTGCGCCAATACGGCGTGCATAACGACGCCGTGCTGGCGGCTGCTTTCAGCCCGCGACCGCTCAAGATAGGCGCAATGGCGCGTCCGAGTTGGCTCGTCGCCGCCGGCGGCGCTGAGCGCGTCATTCGGCTCTACGACGCTGAGAGCGGGCAGCTCTTGACAACCTTGCGAGGGCATCGCGATGCCGTGATCGCCTGCTTGTTCAGCCCGAGCGATGAGCTGTTGCTCTCGTTGGGCAAGGATCGCAGCGCGTACTTGTGGTCGTTAGGGAGCGGCGCGTTGCTTCGCACGTTCGCTGAGCCTGAGCTGAGCTGTACAGCTGCTGCTTTTCATCCTGAAGGCGCGTTGATACTATTTGGGGCTGTGGATGGCGCGCTCAGCGTCTTCGATCGGCGCACGGGCGCCATGGCGACCTTTGCGCAGAGCAGTAGCGCGCCAATTGTGGCGTGTGGCTACGCGCAGGACGGCGAGCTGCTCTTCAGCGCGGACGCCGCGCGTTGGCTGCGCGTCTATGACGTGCGCACGCAGCAACTCTTGGCAACTTTCCGCACTGCGCACGCGATCACTTGCGCAGCAGCCGCGCCGGGCAGCGCGCGTTTCGCCATTGGCGACACCAAAGGCGGTCTGACGGTTGTGCAGTTAGAAGGTCAGCCGAGCGGCAGACATAGGCGCAATCTGCTCTAGGCGCGCTTGAAGTTCTCAGCTGCTCATTGCCGAGCGGAATTGCCTGACCATTCCAGCGCCTTGATCGCTGCTTCAACGTCGCAGGCGACGCGCCGAATCTCAATGCGCGTCGTGAGAATGGCGAGATGCAGGCTCAAAGCTACTTTTTCTTAGGCAGAAGCGCCTCCACGATGGCGGCGAAGAGCTGCGCATCCAGCTGATCGGGCTGATTCTGACCTTGATAGTGCTGATGGTTGCCGCCGACGTAAATGCGCCAGTGTCGTTCGTTGTAGGCGACCGATTGGATGTCGCTCAACTTGTGCGACCAATCGCGGCGATGACCGAGCAGATGCACTTTTTGATCGGTCAAGTAGAACGTCCCGACATCGAGGATTGTCTCATTCATTGCAGAGCGCGAGCTGCCGCTGCTCTGCTTCAAGGCGACGCCGTCGAGGGTTAAGTAGACTGCTTCGTCGTAGCTCATGAGCGGCGGCGGCGGCGAGAGGCGCATCGGCTGTAAGAAGCTCAGGTCGCCGTTGTGTGCCTGACGGACTCGCCAGCGTTGTACGTAGCCGCGCCTGCTGATCTGCATGGCTTCCTCAGCGGTGTGCCAGCGCGTGCCGAATTGGATAGCCATGTAAAAATAGCGCGGCGCGCGATTGAGCTTCTTGTAACGAATGCGCCACGCCTGTGGATTTTCGGGCGGGCCTGCCTCGAAGAGCGCGACAGTGCGGCAGTGGCTGCACACGAGCGTCGGCAAGTTGCCGCCTAGCCCTAAGAACTTGCGCGGCGGCCGTAAGCGCGTGCTGCCTTCTGTGTGGCAGTACAAACAGCCGAGCAAGGGCGGCGGCGTGTACGGCTCGCTCTGGGCAGCATCTGCCGTGCGCTCAGCATCCAACATACCTACGCGCGATCCGCCGCTGCTAGGAAGCCTATGCGCTCTCGCACAGTGTTCAGCGTGGTATTCGCCACAAGGCGCGCCTTTGCTGCGCCCTGCATCAGCACCTGATCGATCAAGTCACTTTCAGCGGTCAGCTCGCGATAGCGCGCCTGAATCGGGCGCAAGCCTTCCACCACCACTTCCGCGACCGCTTTCTTCAGCTCCGCATAGCCTTTGCCTGCAAAGCGCGCCTCAATCGCCTCTTTGGTCTCATCTGTGAACGCTTGATAGATGGTCAGCAGGTTATTCACGCCCGCCTTCTCGGGATCGTCCGTGAAATAGATGCTGTTGCCAGAGTCCGTCACGGCGCGCATGATCTTGCGCTTGATCTGATCAGGCTCATCGAGCATGTAGACGGCGTGATAATCGCTCGTCTCGCTCTTGCTCATCTTCACCAACGGATTATCCAAGCCCATGATGCGCGCACCTGCCTTCGGAAAGAAGCCTTCCGGCACGGTGAACGTCTCGCCGTATTGGCTGTTGAAGCGCTGCGCCAGATCGCGCGTCAGCTCCAGATGTTGGCGCTGATCGTCGCCGACCGGCACTAGATTGGCTTGGTAGAGCAAGATATCCGCCGCCATCAACGTCGGATATGTGAACAGGCCCGCGCTGACCGATTCAGCCTGTTGTTTCGCCGCCTTATCTTTGAATTGCGTCATGCGGTTCAGCCAGCCCATTGGCGTGAGGCAGCCTAAAATCCAGGCCAGCTCGGCGTGCGCGCTCACATGCGATTGGACGAAGATCGTCGCGCGCTCGGGGCGGATGCCGCACGCTAGGTAGAGCGCAGCGGTCATGCGCGTGCTTGCGCGCAGCTCGGCAGGCTCTCTCGGCACAGTGATGGCGTGCATGTCCACGATGCAGTAGTAGCATTCGTAATCATCTTGCAGCTGCACCCATTGTTTCAGCGCGCCGAGATAGTTGCCGATGGTCAGCTGGCCGGAAGGCTGAATGCCAGAGAGGATGCGCAGCGGGCGCGTTGAAGTTGTTTCAGGCATAGCTTTTCCTGAGCGCTAGGCGCGTCAATAAAAACTTGTCTACAGGCGCGAATTGTAGCATCCGGCATTGCCGCAAGCAAGTCAGCCATGCCGCCGCGCCTGTAGATTTTGTCTACCCTCCCGCGCCGAGCGCCGTGCGCAACGTGACTTTCTCTATCTCTATCAAACGACCAGATTCAACATGCCGCGCTCCGCCACGTAGATCACTTTCTTGATGGCGCCGACGTTGATGTGCTTCTGCACTTCAGGCGAGGCGAGCGCCAGCGCCACTGCTTCCGACTCAGGCAGGCCCGCCGGCGCTTGCAGCCGCGCGCGCGGCTTGCCGTTCACTGAGACCACGAG
>JAGHYP010000283.1 GCA_017743585.1 Chloroflexota bacterium | reverse complement strand
CGATCTGCGCGCGCCGTTCGGCGTCGTTCAGCAGCCCGATCACTGCCTGCGCAAAGCTGAGCGCGTCGTCGGCGATGATCGCCTCGCGGCCGTTCTGCAGCGCGATGCCCTGCGCGCCGATGCTGGTCGAGACAATCGCGCAGCCGACCGCCATTGCCTGCAGCAACTTCAAGCGCGTGCCGCTTCCCATACGCAACGGCGCGATGTAGATCGTCGCTGCGTGCAAGAACGGCGTCACATCTTGCACGAAGCCTGTGATCTCTACATCAGGGCGCTGGCGAATCGAATCAAGGCGCGGGTGCGGCTTGTTGCCTACAACGAATAGCCGCGCCGTCGGCACGGCTTGCCGCACGCGCATCAAGACCTGCTCTGCGAACCACAGCACAGCGTCCACATTCGGACGATAGTTCATCGTGCCTGTGAAGAGCAGCGCCGAGTCGCCGAGATTTAGCCGCACGCTCGGCTGCGCATATTCAGCCGTGAAAACGCCGTTCGGCACGACCGCGATCTGCTTTTCAGGCGCCAGCTTGTTCAGCGCAGCTGCATCCGCCTCGCTGACTGCGATCACAGCATCCACTGCGCGGCATACCTCGCGCTCAAAGCGCAGCAGCCGCCGCCATTGGATGAACGAGTAGAGCGCTTGCGGCAGACGCGCGAGCTGACGCCGATCCACAGCGAAGATCGAGCGCTGCAGCTCGTGTTCAGCATTGTAAGCATCGTAGATCAGGCGCGCTTGCGGCGCAGCGGCGCGCAAGATAGGCAAGTAAGCTGCCATCTCAAGGCTCTGCATGTGGATGATATCGTAGCGCCTCGCTCTGAGCTGCTCGCGCAATGCAGCGGCAAAGGCGGGCG
This sequence comes from Chloroflexota bacterium, assembly GCA_017743585.1. GTDB lineage: Bacteria > Chloroflexota > Anaerolineae > Aggregatilineales > UBA2796 > CP2-2F. The sequence goes on along the minus strand of JAGHYP010000283.1, from coordinate 2,497 downwards.
AGTCAAAGCGGCACGCGAGGTCTGCCCGCTGCGTTAGGAGCAGGTCGCGCAGACGCTGTCGTGCGCTGCGCGGCTTGTACGGCACGCTGCGCACGTCCTGACAGAGCGCAGCGAGCGGCGTCTGTTCAGGTGAAGCGCTCAGCTCTCCCTCGCTAAAGGTGAGCAAATCCAACTGATGCCCTGCCTTGTGCAGGCCGTCTAGCAAGCCGTAGACGCGCAAGGCGCCGCCGCCGTGCGGCGGATAAGGCACTTGAGACGTCAGAAAGAGAATTCGCATGAGCGCTTACTAAGTTGTTGTCGGTCACGAATCTGCCAGCACGCGGCGGTAGACCGTCAACGCGATCTGCGCTGTGCGCTCCCATGTGAAGCGCTGTGCGCGCGCTAGGCCTGCCGCGCGGCTGTGCTCCCGAAACGCTGAGTCGGTCAAGGCGCGCGCGATCGCAGCCGCGATCTCTTCAGGGCGCTCAGGATCGATCAGCAAGCCCGTCTCGCCGACCACCTCAGGCAGCGCACTGCGCCGCGACACCACTGTCGGCGTGCCGCACGCCATGGCTTCCAGTGCCGGGAAGCCGAAGCCCTCATAGAACGACGGCTGCACCAACACGCCCGCGCCGTTGTAGAGCGCGGGCAGCTCCTCGGCATGTAGATTTTCTAGCCAGATCAGATGATCGTCTAGCTTGAGCGCCGTCGCCTGCTCGAAGATGCGCTCGCAAAGCCAGCCACGCCGTCCAACCAGCACCAGAGGCGGCGCGTCGGGCAGTTGCTGGCGCAGCAAGGCATAAGCCTGCAGCAAGCCGCTCAGATTTTTGCGCGGCTCAAACGTGCCGACAAAAAGTACACAGCCGCGCGGCACTTTGCGCGCTGCCAAGATCGGCTGCACTTCATCCTCAGGCAAGGGACGGAAGCGCGCGCGATCCACGCCGAGCGGATGCACGCTGACGCGCTCAGCGGCTACGCCAAAATCTTCCACCAACTCGCGTTTGATCGCCTCGGCGTCGGTCAGGATGTGCGCCGCTTGCCGCAACGCTGCTGCCAAATTATCGCGATAGTAGCGCAAGCTCTCCGCTGTTTGAAATTGCGGGTAGCGGATGAAGGTTAGGTCGTGAACAGTGATCACAAAGCGCTGCGCGCCAAAGCGCGGCGGAATGTGATCAGGGCTGTGCAGCAGATGCGGACGCCAGCGCAATAGCTCGAACCCGAGCGCGATGCGCTCCAAGCGATGATGCGGCGGCGTGAGCGCATGCAGAATGCGCCAGTTTGGCGCGCTCAGCAGCGGCGCGCGCATGCGGATGTGCTGGATAAGCGCGTAGTTTCCTTCAGGATCGAGAAGCGCAAGGCTTCTGGCGAGGCAGCGCGTGTATTCGGCGATTCCGCCTTCGCGGTAAGCGTTCAAGCGCGCGTCGAGCGCGATCAGCGGCGGCACAGACCTCGTCACTTCCCGATCCGAATTCTCGCGATGATGATAGCGTGTCTCACGGGCGCGCGGTAGCTGTGCGCAGGCTATGCTCCGCTGTCACGGGATCGGGCAGGGCTTGTATCAGCTCGGCGAGGTAGCGCGCCAGCGCCTCTTTGCCTGCCGCGCTCAGATGCACACCATCGCCAAGCAGCAGACCGTTCGGCTCTTCTTTGTAGAAACTGTCCAGCCATGCGCGCGCCTGAGGACGCAGCGGCGTGATCAGGCTGCGCTCGAGGGCTTCGCGCGTCGTCAAGCCGATCACGTGCGCGATGCCCAAGCCTTCGAAGGCAGGGCTGATCGGCGCGCAACTGACTAGCGGCAGGCCGCTCAGCGCGCCTTCTTTGCACGCCCGCGCGATCGCCTTATTGAAAATCTGGACATTCCGCGCCGTGAAACCGTATGCCCATGTGCGCGCTGCAAACGGGCTGGGCGCGCCTTGGTAATAATCCAGCACCACGATGTAGCCATACGGGTTGGCGCTGCGAATGTTGGCGATCAGAGTGGCGAGCGCGCGCACATGCCGCTGCGCCGCTTGCTCAATCGGCACTTCGGGCGAGATATCGTTCAGCCAAGGCATGATCAGCGTGTAGCGACAGGTATCCGCCAAGAGCTGCGCATATTGCGCAGTGCGGAAATAGGAGGGATGATTGCCCGAGCTAATGCCTGTGTGCGAGGCGCTGCGATCCAGCGCGGTCAGATCGGCGCGCCCGATAGCTGCTAAGCGCTGATTTAGGTAGACGCTGAGTGGAGCGGTCAGGCCGACGATGTATCCATGGCGCGGCACTTCGTAGGTCACGCCGCCGTGCGTCACTGAGTCGCCGACGAGCGCTACACACGGCCGAGTCTCCAAGAGCAGGCGCGGAATCGGCGTTGGCGTGGCAGTGGCGCTTGGCGTGTGCGTCAGCGTGGCAGTGGCAGTCGCGCTCGGCGTAACGGTCGCGCTTGCCGTTGGCGTCAGCGTAACAGTCAGCGGCGAGACAAAGGCGGTCGTCGCCTGAAAGGCGACGCTGAGCGGGCGCGGCAAATAGGGCAAGATCAGGA
>JAGHYP010000282.1 GCA_017743585.1 Chloroflexota bacterium | reverse complement strand
TTGGTCGGGGCGGTCAGCGTCGCCACCAATCTTGAGCGGATTGGCGATCACGCGGCAGGGGTGGCGCGGCTGGCGCTGCGCATGATCGACGCGCCGCCGCCGCGTCCGCTGGTGGATATCCCGCAGATGGCGGTCATCGGTCGCGAGATGGTGCGCGGCGCTGTACAGGCCTTCGTGGCGCACGACGTGCCGCTGGCAGAGGCGATCATGCGGCGCGATAAGGAGATCGGTCAGCTGCAAAAGCGGACTTTCCGCGAGATGATCAGCCTGATGACCGAGCTGCCACACCTTGTCGAGCGCGCCACGTTTTTGCTGTGGATAGCGCACAACTTGGAGCGCGTGGGCGACCGCGCTACCAATATCTGCGAGCGCGCGATTTACGTCGTGACGGGCGAGATGCGCGAGCATTCTGAGTCCTAGAGTCCCAGAGCCTAGATGCCGAGCTTTTGCAAGGCTGCGCGCGCCAACCTGTGATTCGGATTGATCTGCAGCGCTTTTTGGTATGCCTCGCGCTGCTTGATTGGATCGGTTTGCAACAGCCCGACCAGATACCACACATCGGCGTCGTCGGGGTATTGCTGCGCCAGTTGCTTCACCAGCGCGGCTGCCTTTTGCCGTTTGTTCTGCTGGATGAGCTGTGCAGCGCGTTTCACCTCTTCGGGGGGCGCGGTCGCGCCGAAGACTTCCTCAAGGGCGCTGGACGGCGCGCTGCGGCGTTCGCTGCGCATGGCGGCAGCCTGCGCAAGGATGTGATCGCGCAAGGCGCGCGCGCGGCGCACCATTGTGAAGTGGTGCCTCGTGCCGCCTGCGCCCGTTATGACCAGCGTCTTGTAGCCGAGCAGGCGTCCGAGCAGGCTCTCGGCAATCTCGCACGCCTCAAAATTGCTCAGCGAGACCTCTGTGACGCGCCGTATCAGCCAGCCGCGCTTGCTGACGATGCGCAGCGTTGTCACGCTTATTTCATCGGTCAGCCAGCGAATGAGGCCGCTCAGCGCGTTCAAGGCGCTTATCAGAATGACCGCGATGCCGCCGAAGGCTAGGTGTGAGATCGTCTCGTTTGTCACGTTCGGCAGGCGGCGCAGTTGCTCTGTGAGAATTGGCAGCGCCGCCTGAAAGATGACCAGCAGCAGGCTTGTGGTCAGCAACGGCGCGATCCACAGCCACGGGTGCGAGCCTGTCTTGTAAACAACGCGCTCGCCTGCGATCAAGTTCCGCTCGATGTAGCCCATGGTCACCTGCCTGTGCCTTGCCTCAACTAAAAGCATAGCGCAAAACAGCTTGGCGCGCTCAGCGCCGCTCGAGAGAGCAGTAAAGCTCCCACAGCCGTGAAAACCGTGTTAAAATGAGCGCATGAAAACAGGAGAAAAGGCTCTGGAAACGGTAGAGATTGCTCGACTGATTGTTGACCTTATCGCGGATCGCAAAGGCGAGGACATTGTCCTGCTCGATCTGCGCAAGGTGAGCGTGATCACGGATTATTTCGTGATCGCCAGCGCCAGCAGCGACCGTCAGCTGAACGCTATCACGGAGCACGTGCGCGATGAGCTGAAGCGGAACCATCAAACTGTGCCGTTGCACATAGAAGGCCGCGGCGAAGATGGCTGGGTGCTGATGGATTATGGCGACGTGATCGTCCACCTATTCTCGCCTGCTGCACGCGCCTACTACGACCTTGAGGGGCTGTGGCGCGAAGGCAACGTGCTGCTGCGAATGCAGTGAGCCTATTCAAAAATCCAGCGATCGACGTCGCGCTGCCATGAGATCAGCTCTTCGGGCTTGAACCAGAGCGCGACCTCAGCCGTGCCGTTCTCAGGGCTATCCGAGCCGTGAACGAGGTTGCGTCCGATCTCTAACGCGAAATCGCCGCGAATCGTTCCGGCTTTTGCTTCGCTCGGCTGCGTGGCGCCGATGATGTTGCGCGCGTTCAGCACGGCGTTCGTGCCTTCCAAAGCCATCACCACAACAGGACTCGCCGTGATGTACTCGACCAGACTGTTGAAGAACGGTTTCTCGCGATGAACTGCGTAGTGCTGCTCTGCCAGCTCACGGCTGACCTGCATGAATTTCATGCCCACGATGCGCAAGCCGCGCTGCTCAAAGCGGCGGATGATCTCGCCGACTAAGCCGCGCTGCACGCCATCAGGTTTGATGATGATCAAGGTGCGTTCCACAGAGCGCTGTCCTCATCACATTTTCAGTGACTTGCGAAAAAGACCGCGCTGATTATAGCGTGCTAGGCGTCTGCGCGCCCAGCCTTGCCGAGCGGCGCGCCGTTGAGGTAAAACGCGCCGCAACATCTGCCCACAGCACCTGCTGAGCTGAGATGATGAAAGCGCAGCGCGCGCGCCTTGTGCTTCTGTTCGGCCTGATCAGCCTGCTGAGCTTGCCGCAGCTGCTCGGCGCGGCGCAAGCCGATCTGGATTGCGGCGTTGTCGAGCGCTTCGACTATCCAATTGACGGCATCAGCCTTGTGCATGACGATTTCGGGATGTATCGGGCGGGCTTTGGCGGCTATCACAGCGGCGTGGACATGGCGTTTGAGCGGCTGGGCGAGCCTGTGCGCGCCGCAGCGCGCGGCAGGGTCACGTTCAGCGATCCTGAGGGCTGGGGCGCCGAAAAAGGCGTAGTCGTCATTGAACACACTTTGCCCGATCGCAGCGTGGTCTTCTCGCTCTACGGACACATGGAGTCGCGCGAGCCGTATGTCTTCCCGCGCGTCGGTCGGTGCGTGCTGCGCGGCGATATCATCGGCGTGATCGGCGCGCCAAGCAGCAGTGCGCCGCACCTGCACTACGAAATTCGCCGCATGCGCCCTAGCACTGGCGGGCCAGGCTACTGGCACACTGACCCGCTCGAGGGCGGCTGGCTGCACCCGATCGAGTTCACTGAGCAATGGCGCTTGCGCCTGAGTCCGGGTTTCCGCGCCATTGTGACTGCCAGCAGCCCGCCTGTGGCGCCGCCGATCTGGATGGCTGATGGCAGCGCGGTTTACGCCACGCGCTCTCAGCTGGAAGCGCGCAGGCTCTCCACGAACAACGCTGCGCACACCATGCCGCTCTGGACGCTGCGCGTGGAAGGCTTGCGCGGCATCGCGCCGCTGCCCGACGGGCGCATTCTGAGCGCCACTTCAGACGGTCAGGTGTTCATCGTGGAAAACGGGCGCTTCGTCGGCGCTTGGCGCGCCGATCGGGTCTTGCAGACGCCGCCGCTGCGCGTTGGTGACTCGATCGTCTTTCTTGACGCGCAAAATCGCGCCGTCGCCTACGCAGCTGATGGGCACGTGGTTTGGCAGAGCGAGCCGCTCGGCCAGCGCGTGGAGCGCTACGCTATGAGCGGCTCGCTCTGCCAAACCACGTGCC
>JAGHYP010000281.1 GCA_017743585.1 Chloroflexota bacterium | reverse complement strand
GCGACGGGCAGGCGCGAATCTGCCCGTCGCCTTCCGGCGTGTGTGAGGGATCAGCTGCTTTGGTTCACCTAGAGATAGGAAGATCGCGCCTGCTGCCAGCCAGTGAGCGCCTGAGGCGCGTGCCTTGGTGGGCGATTGTGGCTGCGCTGCTCGGACTCCTGTTCGCATGGCACATCCACACTGATCGGACTTATAACGAGATTTTCCGAGCGATTCTGAACGGCGTCGGCATCACCTTGTACGTCACGGTTGTTGCCTATAGCGCGGCTTTGCTGCTCGGATTGCTGCTCGCCTTCGCGCGGCTCTCTAGGAGCGCGATCGTCTATCAAACTGCTACGTTTTATGTGGAAATCGTGCGCGGGGTGCCTGCGCTCGTGTTGCTGCTGTATGTCGCCTTCGTCGGCTTCGATCTATTGGTGAGCGCGCTGAATGGCATTGGCGCTTGGCTGGTCGAGCGCAATTTTCTGAGCGCGCTCGGCGAGCGGCTCAGCAACGTGCGCCTGCGCGATATCGACAACCTGACTCGCGCCGTTGTAGCGCTTGTGATCGCGTATTCGCCGTTCATCTCAGAGATTTTCCGCGCAGGCATTGAGTCCATCCCGCGCGGACAGATGGAAGCAGCGCGCTCGCTCGGCATGAACTACTGGCAAGCAATGCGTTATGTGATCTTGCCGCAAGCTATTCGGAACGTCTTGCCGCCGCTCGGCAACGACCTGATCGCCATGCTCAAAGATTCCTCGCTTGTCTCGATCTTGGGCGTGCGCGATATCACGGGCGAGGGGCGCGTCGGCGCGGCGCGCACCTTCAGGACGTTTGAGACCTATAACATCATCGCTTTCTTGTATTTGAGCATGACCTTAGCGCTCTCAGGCGTCGTGCGCTGGATTGAGCGGCGCACTGCCGAAGGGCGGCCCTAGCAATTTTTATTTTTCTGCTGCAAGGTAAGTCTGGGCAGAAGCGCGTAATGCATCTGCCACTTTGTAGATATCGTCTACTGTCTCGATGAAAACGCGCTCCTCTTTCTTGGTAGCGTCCATTATCAAGATGCTTTTGCGGCTGCCTTCCAAGTATAGCCGAGCTATTGTGCGTCTGCGGTTGTCGTCAAGCAAGATTGAGCAGTATGAACGCATATCTCTCATAAAAATGCGGCGAGGATCAACAATATCTCGTAGAATCGCTTTGATGGTGATATATGCCTCTATTTCTTCGACAGTTGTAGTGATATCTGAGCTCGGTTCTAATGAAAGTGCAGGGCTCTCAGAGGTCTCTGCCGCTCTCGCGTCATGGCTGCTTGGTTCGCTTGTTGACATAGCCGCTCGTAGTCGCTCGGTAATTAGGTCGTTTATCAGGCCTCGCCATGCATTTTGATGAAAGTTGCGAAGCGCGCACGAATACTCTGCGTCACTCGTCCCTCGTGAATACCCCCCGCCAGCAATCGTACGAACTCTTCTGAAGGCTCGCGTAGCTCAGCGCTTATTATGCGCTTTAGCTCGCGCGTGTATCTGTATTCGAGCGCTGCTGCTGTTATTTTGTCAGGGCTGAATGTCGCCTTCGAGAACTGCCTGAACTGCTCAATGGCTTCATCGTCGAGTGCGCTCATGTCAAGCTCAAGAAAAGGACGTGAGTCCATCCTGTTTGGTCGCTCAAGATCACTGAATACTAAGTAACGTATACCGTTGGTAAATATGCCGAAGCGAGCCTCAGTGGCTGCAAAATATCGAAAAAGTTGCGATGGCGTTAGCTTGTCAAGGTCTGCGTTCACAGCCTTGCATTCGAATAAGATAATAGGCTTCCCAGCTTGCATGATGGCGTAATCTACCTTTTCCCCCTGCTTTGTCCCAACATCAGCAGTCAGCTCTGGAGTTACTTCCTTAGGATCAAAGATGTTGTAGCCGAGCGCTTCTGTGAAGGGAAGAACTAAGGCAGTTTTGGTAGCCTCCTCTGTGCGAATGTACGGCAACTGGTCTGGAATGCGCTTCGCAAGCTCTTTGATTTTGTCTGCAAAATCCATGGCTCCCTCCAACAGAAATGGCCCAAATTGATGCTGCAGGTTGCACTAGTATACCACCAATCTAGTATACCACCAATCTAGAGATTTTGATGCGCACTTATGTGAGAATGCTAACTAAGTGGGATGGACGATATCGCGCCGATTGACCATGCCGACGAATTGCGTGCCATTGAAGACAGGCGCGTGATCCACGTTGTATGCGTCCAGCTGTGCCTTAGCATGCTCTAGCGGCTCAGTCACGAACAGAATCGGAAAGGCGCTCAGCGGCAGCATCACATCGCCCACGCGGATTTTCCCCCAGTCGAGGCGCGGCACGCGCTCCACTTGCTCTGCCGTGATCATGCCGACCAGCGCGCTGTTGTGGAAGACAGGGAACGCCTGATCAGGCGCGTTATTCAGATAACGCCAGACCAAAAGCGCCAGCGGCAACCGCGCGTCGATCAGCGGCACGTTGTGACGCAACACGCGGAAGAGCGGCGCCTCGCTCGGCAGGCCGCCCAAGCTCATCCGATAGCTGATGCTGGCGTTGCTGTACAAGAAAGAGGCGATCAGCGCGAACCACAGCGCGTTGAACAAAAAGCCGTTCACGAAGAGCAGCAGCGCGAAGACCACGAACAGCGCCGCCACAGCTTGCCCGACGCGACTCGCCTGCCGCGTCGCTTTGCGGTAGCTGCCGTTGAAGTGCCACAGCGCTGCTCGCAAGATTCGCCCGCCATCCAGCGGGAAGCCGGGCAGCAGATTGAAGAGCGCCAAGGTCAAGTTGATCAGCGCTAACCAGTTGCAGACTGCGCCTGTCAGATTGGGCAAGTTGCCCAGCGCGCCGAAGATGAAGGCGAGGAAGAGGCTGGAGAGCGGGCCGCTGATAGCGATCCAGAATTCGTGTGCAGGGCGCTCAGGATCGCGGGCGATGAATGCCACGCCGCCGAACAAGTGTAGCACAATGCGCTTAACAGGGATACGATAGCGCAGCCCCAGCAGAGCGTGCGCCATCTCGTGCCACAGAATCGAGAGAATGAAGATGCAGGCTGCCAGTGCGCCGAAAAGCCAATATAGCGCGGCGTTCAGGCGCGGCACCTCGCGCGGCAGAGTGCCTGCCGCCAAGCTGAAAGTCACCAACGCTGCGATCAAGAGCAGGCTTGGGTCAATGCGCACTTCCACGCCGCCGATCTCCCCTGCGCGCCAGCCGCGCGCTGTCGGATCGAGATTGGCTGACCTCTGCCCTGCAAAACGTGCCATGCTCAGCAGCGCTCTCTAACTCAGAACAAGTAAATCAGAGTCTATCGTTCATCCAGCACGTTTGCCCAAATATCTGTTGCGGCGCGGTCCAGCTCTCAGGCTGAGTTGACGTAGCGCTCCG